>JBIKYI010000013.1:0-14034 GCA_044355355.1 Limnothrix sp.
CGGTGAATGCTCCAGAGAAACTGGCAGACATTACAGTACCGAAACGCGCCCAGTACATCCGCGTGGTGATGCTGGAACTTAATCGTATTGCAAACCATCTCCTGTGGCTTGGCCCCTTCCTCGCCGATGTTGGTGCACAAACGCCCTTCTTCTACATTTTCCGAGAACGGGAGATGATCTATGACCTCTGGGAAGCGGCGAGCGGGATGCGTCTCATTAACAACAATTATTTCCGCATCGGTGGCGTTGCCGTTGATTTGCCCTACGGTTGGAATGATAAGTGCGAAGATTTTTGCGATTATTTTGACCCGAAAATCGATGAATACGAAAAGCTGATCACCAACAACCCCATTTTCCGTCGCCGCGTGGAAGGTGTCGGCACGGTTACCAGGGAAGAAGCGATTAACTGGGGTCTTTCTGGTCCTATGTTGCGGGGTTCCGGTGTGAAGTGGGACTTGCGCAAGGTTGATCACTACGAGTGCTATGACGATTTCGATTGGGATGTGCAGTGGGAAACCGGTGGCGATTGCTTTGCGCGTTACTTAGTGCGGATTCGTGAAATGCGTGAATCGGTGAAGATTATCCGTCAAGCACTGAAGGGAATGCCCGGTGGTGCGTTTGAAAACCTTGAAGCTAAACGGATGCTGGAAGGCAAGAAATCCGAGTGGAATGGTTTTGACTACCAGTACATTGCGAAAAAAGTTGCACCGACGTTCAAAATCCCTGCGGGTGAGCATTATGTGCGCCTAGAAAGCGGTAAAGGAGAGGTGGGTATTTTCATTCAGGGGAATGATAATGTTTTCCCTTGGCGTTGGAAGATTCGGGCTGCTGATTTTAATAATTTGCAGATTTTGCCCCACTTGCTGAAGGGGGTCAAGGTTGCCGATATTATGGCAATTCTCGGTAGTATCGACGTGATTATGGGTTCTGTTGATCGTTAGGTCTAAAAGAATTTCAGTAATATCTAGTGATTAGTTGCTAATGCTATTGGTCACACAGGAAGCCACCCTAGTTATTATTAATGGGGTGGTTTTTTATTGTTTGATGGTGGGTTGGGACATGGCGATCGCCCAAGATACAAAATTGCGATCAAAAATACCGAGCAATCATCTCAATCAAATGGGTCTAAACAATGCAATTATCAGATCGTTTTGCTGAAGCACTACTGTTAGCGGAAAAGCTCCATCGCTCACAGATTCGCAAGGGTTCAGGTACTCCCTATATTGCCCATTTGTTGGGGGTCACAAGTATTGTCTTGGAAGCAGGGGGGGATGAGGATGAAGCGATCGCCGCCCTACTCCATGATGCCATTGAGGATCAAGGTGGCAAGCAAACCAGGGACTTAATTCGTAAAAAATTTGGCGATCGGGTAACAACAATTGTGGAGGGCTGTTCCGATAGTTTTGACGGTGAAACAAAACCCCCTTGGCGATCGCGAAAAGAAGCCTATCTTGCCCACATTAAAACAGCACCTAGCTCCGTACGCTTAGTTTCTATGGCAGACAAACTATACAATGCCCAATCTATTTTGAAGGATTACCGAGACATTGGTGATGCCCTTTGGGAACGTTTTCAAGGGAAAAAAGATGGAACCCTTTGGTATTATCATGCTTTACTAGAAAGCTTCGATCAAAGCCATCCTTTAGCCCAAGAATTAGCAAGAACACTACAAATACTTGATGATTTGGTCAATACAGAAAAGATATAGCGTTTTCGTCCTAAATGAAATACACACATTTCTCGCTGAATAAAGGCTTTGATTATCGGCTAGTGCCTCAGTTAAAGCGAAAGTGCTATAAATCAGTGATACTTCAATTACAACTAAATTTATTCTATTTTTTTTGTATCAATCTTAATTCTTCATAGGTACTAATAATTTGATATTGATTAGCATTTTGCGGCAAATCTGTTTCTTTCATCCAGACATAGTGATCTATTTTAATTTCATCAAAAGTATTGATTCTATAATTAACAACTGGCGTATAGAATCTCAATAAAACCTGCTGTTTACCATCCCCTAGTAACGCCACAGAGTTGCTTTGAACTACGCGTTGAACTTCTGGAGTAAGCATTGCTTTTTTAAACTCAGGATTAATATCTGTCATTAAACCCGACGAATTTAACAGAACCATAGTTAGCCATTGACCTAGCAATAAGCTGATTAACCAAGATGTTTTGGAATACTTTTTATAGATACATATACCCAAATACATCCAACTTAGGGCAATAGGGAAGGCAATATAAATGTAGCGGGTAAACTCTACATCAGAAAATAAGTATTTACCAAAAAATAGACAAATAAGTCCAGCTAGAAAAGCAAGGCTGCCAATGACCATCAAAAAATATGAAATGGCTTGAATTGTTCTATTTTGAATTTTTTGGATGCGGCTATCCTCTGTTGATCTGAGGAGGAAATGGATGCCTAGGGATGCAAGAATAGCAAGAAAAGGATATAGCGAGAGAGCGTAGTGAGAAATTCGAGTTTCATAGAGAGTAATCATGATGAAAATCAAAGATGGCACACCAATGCTAAGAAGTTTTTGAGGATAATTAGATTTTTTAAACTCAGTTATAAAACCTATTCCTGAAAAGATAATCCAGGGAAAACAGAGACTTAGGGTGTTCCAAATGTAATAGAACTGTTTGTTGCCTTGACGTTCTTCTTGGGATAAATTAACAAAAAGATCTATTAAAGCCTGAAAACTTTTTACGTCAAATCTTTGAAAATTTAGGTAAAGCCAAATCAGAAATGGCGACAAACCTAAAATCAGCCCAAGATATAAAGAGATTTTCTTGAAATGTTGAGATGTCCGATTAGTGATAAAAAGATAGGGAGTTAGACTCAGGATTAACATCAAGGCATAAAAACCTCGGAAAACAATCATGAAAGATAGGCAAGTCCCAAAAATAAACAAATATTTTGTACTGTTGCCACGGGATAAAAATATAGTTTGATTAGTATCTTCTATTTGTTGTTTGAGTCTATCTTGATATTTGAGAAGTCCCCAAATAGCCAGTAAAAATAGGAAAATAGTGGGATGGTCTGGATTTGCTAAATAGCTGTATTTTACCCACAAAAATTCGAGGTTTAAAATGAGTGCTGCGGATAAGGCAATGGTTTGATCGAATAGAGATTTGCTAATTTCATAGACTAAAAATGCGCAACCGATCGCCAAGATAAGGTTTGGCGATCGCAGCACAATTTCATTGACTCCCCCAAGGTGATACATCAGAGCAATGAGCCAATAAGTGCCAGGGGGCTTATGGTGAGGTAATTCCCAGGGATTAACCCAATCTCCTGTTTCAAACATAATTTTTGCCCTGGTGGCATACAACCCCTCGTCATGGGCAAGAATACTTTGCTCGGCGGTTAAACCAATGAAGAGGATAAAAGCAGACCACAGAAAAATAAGTAAGTAATGATGATTACTCACGTAATTAACTGTTTTCCTGATGTGTTGATACATGTCTCTACAGATGAATCTATACATAAAAAAGACAGGTGAAAATACCTGCCTTTGGGAAATTAGATCAAAATTAGATTGAGATCTAAGTAGATCAATATTTAATTGTTTTTTGGCTTAGCCTTAGAAATCGAGTAGACCAGCAGCTTGAACACGTTCTACCTGTTTCTTCTTCAGAACGAGGAAGATTTGGGTCAACATAATGCCAGCGACGAAAGCTAAGTAACCGTAAATGCGTGCAGGATTTTGGAGAACGATTTCTGTATCTTTTTGACCGAAACCACCGACATTCGGGTTGTTAGTCAAAGCTTCGCCAGCGGCGATCGCCTGACCTTCAGCAACAGTCACCTCAGGACCCGCAGGAATGGAGACCACGACATCACCATCAGCAGTGGCGATTGTGACATCGGAACCACCCGCATCATTCTTGGCGATCGCGGCGATCGTACCCGCAGCAGAAGCCTTGAACTGATTATTATTGCTAAGTTCACCAGTGGGATAAACCTGACCACGACCACGGTTAGCACCAAGGTGTACCGCATATTTACCGAAGTGAATATTTTTGTCAGCCTTGGGATCCGGCGACAGCACAGGGAAAACAATCTCCTCATACTGATCACCAGAAATGGGACCAATGATGATCACATTTTCTTGATCAGGCGTATAGGATTGGAAGTAAAGACCTGCTGTCTTTTCCTTAAGTTCTTCAGAAAGACGATCCGCAGGGGCAATCTTAAAGCCATCAGGTAGCATCAAGACCGCACCAACGTTTAAACCACCCTTAGAACCATCACCAAGTACCTGCTGGCTGCTGTGGTCATAGGGGATTTTGACGATTGCTTCAAAAACTTGATCAGGAAGCACGGATTGGGGGATTTCCACCTCCGCTGGCTTTGCTGCAAGGTGGCAGTTCGCACAAACGATGCGACCAGTTGCCTCACGGGGAGTGGCTGGAGCGGTTTGTTGCGCCCAAAAAGGATATGCCGCAGCGGATTGGGGTAAAAAGATGTCACTGGCGATCAGCAGACCAAAAGTCGCGACTACCACTAAAGATAAGGTTTTAAGACGCCGCCAGATCGCCGTTAATTCGGGATTTTTCATCGTAATTTTGCAAGGATTTTCTCTTAGGGATGAATCGAAGTATGGTCGGAAACTTATGCCCACCAAGGCTTTTCATCGGTACGGAAATCGGTTTCTGTCCAGTTGGTGAAGGAGAGTTTATCGTCTTCGGTGACATCGGCATGGACAAGGGCGAGGGAGAGGGGCGCGGGACCACGAACTACTTTGCCTGTGTCGTCATACTGGGAGCCATGACAAGGACACATAAATTTCTCTTCGGCGGCATTCCAGGGTACGACGCAACCAAGGTGGGTACAAATTGCGTTGACACCGTAGTTCGCAATTGTGTTGTCGCCTTGGATGACGATGTAGGTGGGGTCGCCTTTTAAGCCTTGAGCCAGGGAGCGATCGCCAGCAGTATGGCTTGTGAGATACTCACTGACAACGATGTCATTGCCAAGGGCATCCTTCGCAATCACACCACCGCCACCACCACCACTGGAGGGGGGAATAAAATATTTAATAACGGGATAAAGTCCACCGAGGGCAGTTCCAGCCGCAGTACCTACCCAAAGGAGGTTCAAAAAATTACGGCGACTTAGATCTGGTGCATCGGAAGAACCGGATAACTGAGTCATAATCAGAGCCTATTCGTATAGTTTTGTAAACGTTTCTACAATACTTCTTATGAAGAATATCATCTATGAAGACAGAGCAATACAGGAGTTTCAAAGGTTGAGCCTTTGTCCTGTTGTCTATAACCTGAAGAAAGGTTAACAAAGTTTGTTGGGAAAGGGTATTTTGGCGACGGAGATCTGGGGCTTGGGGGTGGTTCTATGACGGGGAGTGAGTTGCGGGAAATCCTGTGGCGTAAGTGGGGCAAGTCTTTTGATGTGCAGTTACGTCAGCTTAAGGGGGAGTGGTATTTGCAGGTGATGTGGAAATATCTGGAGCAGGTTTCTTTTCCGCTGTCGGAAACGGAATATGATGAACACCTCCAGGCGATCGCCACCTATTTGGGGGAATGGGGAGTTGCGGAACAGGTGATGACTTATCTGGAGCAAACAACGGAGCGCCCCCGGGTCGGGAAAGCCATTAGTATTCGTTTGGAATTAGGGGCAAGGGCGACAGAATGGCTGTAAATCAAAGTTTCGTGCAAGTTTTAGCCGTGAGAGTTTCCCTAAAAAAGCGATTTTTTCAGGTTTCTACCCAAACAGTGCTGGGATTTAGTTTGGTCTTGGGGAGCTATAGAGGGGCGATCGCCGAGGGGATTTTTCCGCCGCTGCAACAGTGGAATTTTGACCCGAATCAACAGACCCTGAACATCACGACCCACAGCCTTGCCCAGCCTAAATATTTCATTTTGCGAGAACCGAATCGCGTTGTGATCGATGTGCTCGATACGAGTTGGGACGAGGGTACTGTCCGGCAGAGCTACGGGGGCAATGTCTCCCAGGTGAGGGTTGCACAATTAAGCGAGGGCATTACCCGGTTTGTACTGGATTGGTCAGGGCAAACTCCTCCCACCGATCAACAAATCCAATTGCGATCGCTCCCCCAGGCTGATGGTTCTGTGCTCTGGCAACTGGCTCTAGGGGCAGGCAACGGTAATTTTTTCCCCAATAATCCTCCAACCCAGATGAGTAACCTCACGGGTGGAGTTGTTTTTGACACAACATTTCCCCCTGCTTTGTTGCCGCCACCAGTGGCAAGCTCCGTCACAGTTCCACCACCACCAATTCCCAGCAATTTGCGGAAATAGCTTTTGTGCCTGGAAAAGAGGATCAAACGGTCGAGGGGCGATCGCCAATTTTAGTGACGAATGCCATAGAAACATAAACTTTTGGGGCAATTTGGCTAAGATAGAAAGACTAGAAACAAGGCATTAATAACGTCAAAATTTCGACTAGTTGGGTGCAATCGTCTCACAAGAAATATCGGTAAACCTCGGGGGCATGACCCTCGATTGAACCATCCATATTTCCCGATGGGAAAGGATTGTTGGTCACGAGGCATTCATGACAGAGTTGCAACTGCGCTTAAAAACTGAAAGAAATTCTGAGCAAACGCTTAAATTCGATCAAGACGAAGTTGTCATTGGTCGTCTGCCGGAATGCGCTATCACTCTGAATGTTTCCCAGGTGTCCCGCTACCACAGTCGCCTCCAACGTCGCCAAGGTGTTTGGTATGTAGAAGATTTAAAAAGCACAAATGGTACATTTCTGAATGGGGTTCGCATTGAAACTGCCCAGCGTCTTAAGCATGAGGATACGATTCGCATCGGTAAAACTTCGTTGATCGTCGTCCTGCATCATACCGAAATAGAACCATCAACCCAGATTAACGCGAATACCCATATTTCCCATGCAAATAGCCCCAACAGTGAAGTCCGCACCATTCTGCGTAGCGCTGAAGCTCTAAAGGAACAATGGATCCAGGGGGAAGAGAGTCAGTCCCAAGAACGTCATGCCCAAACGGCGATCGCCCGCCTGAAAGACCTGGTAGAAATTGCCCAAAAACTCAGTTCTGCCGAATCCATTGAAGCTATTTTTAACCTCATTCGCGATGTCGTCTTCCGGGAGATTCCGACCTTGGAGCGCATTGCTTTGCTTACCGATACCCACGGCGCAGGCAAGTTAGAACTACTGAATGCTTCCGCCCGCAGCTTTCCCGACGACCATCCCATTGTGCGCAATAGCTCCTGGATCAGTAAATCTGTCTGTCAAAAGGTGTTTCAGGATAAGGTTGCGCTCAAATCGATTGATGCCCAGAGTGACTCGCGTTTCCAGGGGGAAGATAGTATTTTGGCGAAGGGGATTCGTGGGGTGTTAGCTGTGCCCCTCTGGGATAAAAGTGAGGTGGTGGGGGTGCTCTATGGGGATGCCCATCTGCGTTTAGAAAGTCCGGAACCGATTGATGATGAGGATCTAAGCTTTTTTTCGACCATGGGCAATTTAGTGGCAGCGAGTGTGCAGCGGTGGCTCCTGAGTCGTCAACTCCAGCACCAGGCTCAGATTCGTCAAAAATTGGAACGCTATCACTCGCCGAGTGTGGTGCAGCAGTTAATTTCGGTGGGGGCACTAGAAAATGGGCGTTTGCCACCGAAGGAAGCGGAAATTAGTATTTTGTTTGCGGATATTGTGGGTTTTACATCGATGTCGGAGGCGTTGACACCGAGTGAGATTGCGGATTTGCTGAATGTGTTTTTTGAGGAAATGTTGCAGTCGGTGTTTGAGCAGGGGGGCACGCTCGATAAGTTTATTGGGGATTGTATTATGGCGTTTTTTGGTGCGCCGGAACCCCAGGTGGATCATGCGGAACGGGCGATCGCCACGGCGGTAGGTATGTTAAATCGTTTGGATAAATTAAACAGACAGGGCAGATGGTCCAAACCGATCCAACTGCGCATTGCGGTGAATAGTGGCAAGGCTTTTGTGGGGGATGTGGGGAGTTCCCAGCGGCTGGACTATACGGTATTGGGGGCGACGGTGAATTTGGCTTCACGGATCGAATCCATTTGTCCGCCGGGGGAATGTGTGATCAGTGACCCGACCCATGATTTGCTGGGGATACCGACTCGCAAGTTATTTGCGCCCATGGGGGAGGGACGGTTTAAGGGCATTGATCGGGCAGTGAAGGTCTATCGCACCCACCGCCATAGCGATCGCCAAAGACGAGCCAGACAGCAGACGGAATCTGCCCAACCGAATCACCGCGCCACTTTGTCCTAGTCCCTCAAGTTTCAGCCAAGCGTCTTTGCAAAATAAATTCGGCGATCGCCAAATCCATCGGCGTTGTAATTTTTAAATTCGTCTCCTCCCCCGCCACAATCTTCACCTTCAGCCCACAGCGCTCAAACAAAGCCGCATCATCGGTCACTTCCCAACCCAGAGCTTTGCCCTTGTCGTGACATTCCTTGAGGCGTTGCACAGAAAAACCCTGGGGCGTTTGGGCTGCCCAGAGTTGTGATCGCTCTGGCGTATCCTGAACAAAACCGCCATCATCCACAATTTTGATCGTATCCTTCACCGGAATAGCCGCGATCAATCCTTCACAGCTTGCCAGAGCCACACTACAACGATCAAATAATTCTGGAGTCGCCAAACACCGCGCCCCATCATGAATTAAAACCCGTTCCGCTCCAGGGGGTAACGCCTGTAAACCGTTATAAACCGATTCCTGACGGGTTGCTCCTCCCTCAATCAGACATACAGGCTTAGATAGCCCCAAATTTGTCAAAATCCCTTGAAAATTAGGAAAATCTACTGTTTGTCCGATAATTCCAATCCACACCACCGAATCCGCCGCCGCCGCCGCCCGTAATGTCCAGGCAAACAAAGGCTCCTCCCGTAACGTGAGTAATAATTTATTGCGATCGCCGCCCATGCGCTTACCCACCCCAGCAGCAGGAAGTAACAAATACATGATTGATTTTCCCTAAGTCACTAAACCTTTCCGCCTATTCTCTTCTAAAATGATGCTGGATACGTAAATTAAAGCCCCCAAGATGCGAATACTAGCCCTTGTCCCCGGAGGAATTGGCGATCAAATCCTCTTCTTCCCCACCCTCGCTGACCTCAAGGAACGTTATCCTGAAGCGATGATTGACGTTTTGGTTGAACCCAACGCCAAAGCTGCTTATCGTATTTGTCCCGATGTCCACGAAGTCCTAACCTTCGACTTCCAAGACCGCAATGGCCCCGCCGATTATCTCAACGTCCTCGGTACGATCCGCGATCGCGAATACGAAACCGCCATCTCCATCGGTCAAAGCTGGGTCGTCGGACTCCTACTCTGGTTAAACGGCATCCCCATGCGCCTCGGTTACAAGACTCCAACCTCTTGGTTTCTGTCCAACACCACTCCCCTTGCTCAATCCCAGTACAAGGCAGAAACCTACCATGATCTGCTGAAAGGATTAGACATCCAGAACCCTTGTCCTCCCCTCAGTGTCCGTGTGCCTGATGCCGATATCAAATGGGCAGAGAGCGAGCAAAAGCGTCTGGGCTTAGCCGATGGCTACATTTTGATCCATGCTGGTGTTGTGACTGACCCGCAAAGTTCCGAGAGGCTCTACCCGATCGCCCAATGGCAGGAAATCATCAAAGATATCCAGACAAAACAGCCAAACTTACCGATTGTCTTACTCCATGGTCCCGAAGATTATGATTGGGTTGTGCAACTCCTGGAGGCTTGTCCCAACGTTCAAGTGACTGTCCCGGAAGACATTGGTAAAACCACAGCGATGATTGCTGGCGCGAACTTGATGGTCTGTACTGATAGCGCTCCCATGCATTTGGCGATCGCCGTCGGCACTTATACCATCGCTTTATTCGGTACAAGCAAGATTGAACAGATGTTACCCGCTAATAGCGACAAATGTATCGGCATCCAATCCCCCACCGGGCGACTCGCCGACATTAAACCCCAAGATGTCCTCACCCAAATTTGGCGCGGTTAAGTCTGACATTGCAATAGTGTTTCATTTTCTAAAAAACAGCTTTCAAAAAACAGCTAAATTTCCGTTGAATTTCGATCATCAAGAACCAGAGTTATTATTCTATTGAATCAATTCTGGTTCTTTTTTATTGCTTTGATTTGTGTAGATTTGAGCGTTGGTTAATTATTCCGCCAATTCAGATTTGACGCGCAACAGAATAAAAGCAAGACTATAAAAATTTAGTCAGCAAACCAACAAAACCACCTGCTGGACCAAACAAGGGTAAGAGTTGCGATAATACCCCTGTTGGTAATGCCATCGCTGATTGAACTTTTACCTTTAAATCTTTCATTTTTTGGACATCGGCTGCGGTACAAATCATGCCATCTTCTAGGAGTTTGAGACGTGCTAGAGAAAATGTATTAAAAACTTCATCTCGTACTTTTTTCAGTTTCACTTTGTCATTAAAACTGGCTTGCCGATACTGTACATCAAGCTTCATGACAATTTCAAAAGCTGCCTGTAATACTTCTAAATCATAATCCATAAATACAACTCCTGATCTCTCTCCTAAATATTGCTGATGTGTCGTTTATTAATGAATCTATCGCTAATTAGATCGACTAGAAAACAACTAGATAACAATCCAAATATAGCTCAAATGAAAACTAATCGAGCCATCGATTGAGTAACGAATTATTATTCGTCAGCATGATTTTTTTGTGCAATTTCTGGTGCAAGTTTTATTGGGGCAATTGGAATAATTCCATGTTGGTATCTAGTTGATCATTGATATTGGGATTCAAATTAGAGTTTGCATTGGAGTTTAAATTATTCTCTAGATTATTTGGCAATGTTTTGTCGAGTAACAAATTGTTAATACGATTAATGGATTGATCGGTAATTTGTTGCCAGTTACTTTTGGCTTTAATAGTCGCCAAAAGACCATCTGCTTTAGTCTCTAGGGCAGATAAACCAAAGGTATTAAGGATGCTGGATTTTTGCAAAATATTACCGATCACCCCATTGAGGGAGGCAAAATTCAGTTGGTCATAGGTTTGACTTAACTCGACTAAATCTTGACCAATGGAGGCAGCTTTGAGACATTGCCTGACTGTATCTTCTAGCAGTTGTTGCTCCTCTGTACGTAATGCTTGCCATTGTTCCATGAATGTCCCAGTTTTATCCTCTAGGGTCAATTTTTGTTGATCAAGTGCTGCAATTTGAGTAAGGATATTTTGTCGTTTTTGTTGCTCTGTTTGCTGTTGATTAATTAATGTTTGCTGCTGTCGCTGATGGTCGGTGATCGCCAGAGTATTCTGACTGTTTGGATTATTATTAGCGGGAGTTCCAGCCTGTTGCAGTTGTGATAATTGCTGTTGCGTGGCTTGCATAGAAGCCTCAATTTGCGTCACCTCAGACCGTAAAGTAACCTGTTGATTGATTAAAGCTTGATATTGCTGACGAGTCGTATCTAATTCCGCCAAAATTGCCGAGCGATGTTGCAATAATAAGGGGGGATTTTCATCCAGAGCCGCAGCAAAAGCCGTTAATTGAGCGGTTAATTTCTGCGCCAGTACCGTGGATTCTTCCACAGCACTACTGGGCGGTACAGCTCCGGTTTGTATATCGTCATAAATTGCGCCGAAGCTATTATATTGGTCGCGTAATTCCCCAAGAAAACGATCCCATTCTGCCTGTACCTGGGGCGAAGTATTGACATCATAGGGAGCGATCGCCAACTCCACAATTTCCGTATCAATATTGCCGTCATAGCCCAAAATATTCGTGATGAATTCCTGGCGCACTTCCCCATCAGAACGACTAGCAGGTTCCAATTCCCGTTCATGCATCTTGGCGATCGCCTCAATCGCCGCCAAAGACTCCGACTGAAACTGAGTTGCTGCCGTTTGCAAAGCCCTAGCCTTCTCCGGACTACAGCCCGTCAGAACCAAGACACAGCCATACATCCCACCATAAACCAACCCTAGCCAATAGCGCCTTACCATACCTGCCTACTCCTCTAAATAACAGCCCTGATCCTACAGAAACATTACAAGAACTTGACCAAAACATGACTGAAATATTACTGAGACATCTGCCGCAAAGCCCGCGTCTGATCCAGAATATCCTCCACATCCTCCTCCGACAAACGTTCCACATAATTCACCTTCACCTCCTCCAACAAATCATTAATCAACGACTCCATCCGCTCAATACTTTCCTTCGCTTGAATCTCCGAAGTCATCCCATTCGTAAACTGCTCCACTAACTTTTCAAACAACTCATCAAAAACCGGATCCTCCGCCAACAGCCCCCGCAACACATCCGACGTAATCTCATAAAAACGGTGTGAAATCTCCTTCGCTAAAGTTAACTTAATATCCCCAACCCCCGGCAGTATCTGTAAACCCTGATAAGCAGGCGAAGAAGAAATTAGCCGATCCAAAGTATGGACAATCAACGCCTCTGCCTCCGGTTGAATCTTTGGTAAAACCTGATGAACCACCAGATTTGCCATCAATTTGACTAACTCAATCGGTTCATTCACATCATTGAGATCCACATATTCCCGCCCAGCCGTTTGCGATAACAACGTCGCAAATTCTCCCCGGCGAATCGAACCCTGTACCTGATTAATAATCCGGACAAAAACGACCTCTGTAATATCCTCCGCAATGCTCGCCACAAAACCCTGACTTGCTTGTTTCTGAATCGAACTTAGATCAATCAAATTTGACTGATTCAGTCGCATTGTGACAGGTAAAATCCGCAGCCAACGAAATAAAGGAATTAACAAAAATACGTCATACCAACGCCACAACATTGCATCAAACCAACTCACCCCAGTACGGCGGCGGCTGATGTACCAACTCCTTGCCAAAAACTCCAACAGGAACACGAGAAAGAAGGGAAAATCAATAAAGCCAAAATTATCGATCGCCTTACCATCTTCCCCAATCGGTCGAAAATAATTCGTCTCCAGGAGGGGTTTAATTTGTCGATCAAAAAAATTCAGTTCCCCTTGCCAGCCATGTTCTGCAAAATATGCCGTACTCCAAAATTCCCGAAAAGCGTCCTTTGCCGAAGCAGTTTCATCATTAAAAAGGTGACGGCGCATCCTATTTTTTATCTTTTCAAATGTCCCTGTTTTATTTGCCACCTGGAAAGGATTTGTGTCGATCATTTCAACACTGAGAGTTTGAAGTTCCGAGAGAATCGCCTCCAACTCCACATTATGTTTCCGTAAATTATCGACAATTGCTTGTTTTTCTTCGGTACTTAAAGGAGCCGCATCAGTGGTATTTGCCGAAATACTTAAATCATTAATTTGTTTAACTTTTGTTTTTAAATCTTCAACGCGCTTGAGGTAATAGGCTGTATCTCGATTTTCCACAATACCCTTTGCCCAGTCATAACGTTTTGTGATGTCAACAGGCAAAATCCGCACAGGTTCTTCGGGGAAAGTCCATTCATATTTATTGATACGCACATACATTTGCACCCGCCCCTGTAACCAGAAATTTCTGAGGGGAATATAGCTAACATCAAACAACACTAAAACCAGATTTAAAGAGGCAATTAATGCCATGCCTCGCTCGAAAAGTAGAGTCGGACTTGTGCGTTTGGCGCGACTAATTTGCTTGCGTGGTGCGATGGTCATGGTAAATTAGGGGCGTTTTGTAAACAAGATAAATATATTCAAATATATTTACGTAGTGTTCATTCTATACGTTTTAGATGGGAGCAGCGACGAAATACCATGTACGATTGAACCCTGAGCAAAGGGCGGATTTGCAACAGATTGCCCGTAATGGCTATCAATCGGCAAAGACGATTCTCCATGCTCGTATTTTGTTGATGGCGGATCGGGCGCATCCGGAGGGTCATTGGACGGATCAGCAGATTGCCCAAGCGCTCAGTCTCCATCCCAATACGGTAGCGAGAATTCGTAAGTTGTTTGTGACTGGTGGTGAGCAAGCGGCTTTACATCGCAAGGTGCGTCAAGAGCCTCCTGTACAGCCGAAAATAGCGGGTCGTACTGCGGAAAAGCTTTTGGCACTCTATGCT
>JBIKYI010000340.1:0-4118 GCA_044355355.1 Limnothrix sp.
AAAAAAACAAGAAATCTTATCTAAATTAATGAATCTACAAGAAAAATGTCCAGTTTGTACAACAAAAAATTCAAAGTATCTATTCCCAATAAAAACAGGACAGCTTATTGAATGCAGTAATTGTCATCTTATTTATTACACACCACAACCTTTACCACAGGAATTAGAGGAGTTTTATAATTCAGAAGACTATCGTAGCAAATTTTCTGAAAGTTTAATGTCTGGTTCTGAATTTGCCAGTAATCGGTATCTACAGTTTGAAAAAGCATTAAAAAAATATACACCGAAAGTTTTAACTCAATCTTCTCGACAATTACTTGATATAGGTTGTGGTACAGGTGATTTTCTAAAAGTAGCCCAACAACATAACTGGCAAGTTACAGGTACAGAAATCTCATCACTAGCATCTGCTAAAGCCAATAAATTACTAGGTCAAGATTGTGTTATCCCAGGTGATATTTTATCTTTAGATCTGCCTTCTAATCATTATGATGTTGTGACTTTATACCATGTTATTGAACATTTACTTGAACCAAATAATTTAATTCAAAAAGTTTATCAAGTTCTCAAGCCAGGTGGTGTTTTTTTTCTAGAGACACCCAATATTGCTGGCTTTGGAGCGAGACTTAAAGGAAAAGAATGGTCTCAAATAAAGCCACCAGAGCATATTATTTATTTCAAATTTAACTCTTTAAGATACTGTCTCCAGTTTGCCAATTTCACAAATAATTTTATTTTTACCAGTTCTCCATTGATAATTGAAAGTACTCAAAATATGTCTAATATACAAAGAAAAATCACCAATACTTTATATAAATTCTTACCTCTGATAAACATGGGAGCATTGCTACAATCTATCGCAATCAAGACGAAATAACATTTCGATATATCTCTAAGAGACAATCAATATTGTGGTTAGGAAAATAGGTATCACTTAGGCTATCTAAAACTTTTTCCTTGAGTTCAATCCATTTTTTTGGATCAGCCTCAATCGAAGAAAATATCTGACTCAAAGCTTGTTCATCGCCTACAGGAAAAGTCAAACCAGTGACTCCATTTTCGATTGCATAGCTTACTGAACCAATATCTGAACCAACTACAGGCAATGATTGACTATAAGCTTCCAGTATAGTTAAAGGAAATCCCTCATACCAAATTGATGGAAAAATAAGGGCGATCGCCTGCCGCATATATTCAAGAACGATAGCTCGTGGCTGTTGTCCAAGATATTGAATGTGGGGATTATATTTTGCCGCTTCTTCTACTAATGGCTGGAGTTCACCGCTGCCAATGATAATTAGTGGATATTGGGAATTAGACTGTTGATACGCTTCTAATAAAATATGGATTCCCTTTTCTGGCACTAAACGACCGACATAAAGATAATGTTTGCCAAATTCTGGTGTTTTTGGATTAGGCTGTGGGTTTGCTAAAAAATTTGGTTTAATATAAATTTTATGTTCAGGAATACCTATTTCGATGAGTTTTTGTTTAACAAACGGAGTTAGAGCAATATAAGCTGTCACAACATTATTCCAAGTGCCCAACCAGCGGTGAATTTGTAGCATCATTGCAACAGTTGCTGTTTGCAGATAAGATTCCCTATAACAACGATGATAAATGCTGGCTAATAAGTTTTTTTGTACGCATAATTCACAAATTTTGCCATGGCGAAAGAAAGTTGCAGCAGGACAGCCTAGTCGATAGTTATGAATAGTCTGAATGACGGGAATATTTTGTCTTTTGCAGGCATAAAAAATAGAGGGTGATAATAATGGCAAAAAATTATGGACATGGACAATATCTGGCTGAAATTCTTGTAGGTATTTTGTCACATCTTGATGGGATTTTTGTGACCAAATTGTATTAACTGCTAACTTAATTTTTTGCCAAGTTGTTTGGGACTGGATATCCAAGTTGTCAGCAATTAAGGTTTTGACTTGATGCCCATGTTTTTGTAAAAGTGATACTTCTTGATCAAAAACTGAGTCCTCCCCGGCTCTGTGACGATAGCGATTATGAATAATGAAAATCTTCATTTTGGGGTGACAATAATGGTTTGATGGGAATCTAACTTGAATTTTATTTGTCTAGCCTAGAATACTGACTTTAAACCTTTACTTTGAAATTGTATGTCTTCCGTAATTGATGTTACGCAACTTTTAAATTCTTTTGAACATTTTGGGATTAATTTAGGATTGGAACGAATTCAGCGATCGCTCCATAGCTTGGGGAATCCAGAAAAGTCTATCCCGATTGCCCATGTTGCTGGCACGAATGGCAAGGGTTCAGTCTGTGCCTATTTGTCCTCGATTCTCGCAGCGGCGGGTTACCGGGTGGGACGTTTCACCTCCCCTCATTTGATGGATTGGACAGAGCGGATTTGTATCAATAATCAGCCCATTTCGCCAGAGCGGTTGCTGGCAGTTCTGGAACAGGTTAAGGCTGCCATTGATCCTGATCAGGAAACACCGACCCAATTTGAAGTGATTACGGCGGCAGGTTTTTTGTATTTTGCCCAGGAAAAGGTTGATATTGCGGTGATAGAAGTGGGTTTGGGGGGACGTTTGGACTCGACGAATGTTGTTGATAAGCCCCTTGTTAGCGTTATCACCTCCATCGGCATGGATCATTGGCAACGGCTGGGGAGTACCCTTGATCTGATTGCGGCGGAGAAGGCAGGTATTCTCAAGCAGGATTGTCCGGCAGTAATTGGGGAAGTGCCAGAGCTGGCAGCCCAAGCGATTCAAGCCAAAATTGATGAGGTTAACTGTCCGGCAACTTGGATTCGCTCAGCCCAAAGAATTGATCCCCCCCTTAATAAGGTGGGAGATCCCACTCTTGCGAAATATGGCGATTTTGAATATTCTTTGCCGTTGTTGGGGGATATTCAACTGCATAATTCGGCGATCGCCATCGAAGCCATTTATGCCCTACGAAAACAAGGCTGGCAGATTACCGATGAAGCTTTAAGGACAGGTATTGCGCAAACGAAATGGGCAGGACGGATTGAATGGCGCACCTGGAAAAATCGCCAAATCTTAACCGATGGCGCACATAACGGCGTAGCAGCGGCGGAACTGCGCAAATATGTCGATACCCTGCCGCAACCGATCACCTGGGTGATGGGAATGCTCTCCACAAAAGATCACCAAAATGTTTTTAAAGCTTTGTTACGGACGGGCGATCGCCTCCACCTCGTTCCCGTGGGAGGACATAGTAGCGCCAAACCGAGCGAATTAGGGATGCTCGCCCAGCTTATTTGTCCTGGTCTCGAAAACTGTGAGACCCATGACACTTTACCCCAAGCCCTTGATCAGGCGATCGCCACAGAGCAAACTATAGTCTTGTGCGGCTCATTGTATTTGTTAGGCGAGTTCTTAGGTTATGAAACCCAAATTTAAAACAGGCTTTGCATGGGAACAAGCGCAGCTATTGTTACAGCCCGCGTTTATCCGTGTGGTAGATAATCTCCGGGCACAACTCGAAGACTCCCCCTTTGATGGGGAATACGAAGACATTACCGAACCCTATCCCGGCTACATTTTGCGGCTGAAACATCAAGATTTTGAGCAGATCATTAATCTGTGGGATCTCTGTTACCAGATTTGTTTCGTCAGTTATCCGACGGATCATCTCGTCGATGACAGTTGTGAAGTGGATATTGATGCCAGCCTGTTCGAAGCAACGGGCGCAGTGGATTGGCAAAAATTAGAAACGAAGACCCAGACTTTAATTCAAGAGATTTTCGCTCAACTACCCCAGGTAAACTAAATGGTGACTCGATCAACCCCAGCAAACATTACCCAAGCACAGATCCATAGCGGCTTAATCGGTCTCTGCGTCGCTGATGCCTTGGGGGTTCCGGTGGAATTTTCATCCCGCTCGGAACGCCAGGAAAATCCCGTCACCACGATGCAGGGTTATGGCACTTATAATCAACCCCCCGGCACTTGGTCGGATGATAGTTCCTTAACCTTTTGTTTGGCGGAGGCGATCGCCGAAGTGGGACTAGGAGAAGAATTACCAGAACATCTCGCGCGAAAAATGGGGCTATGGTTACAACAAGCCTATTGGACACCCCATGGCGAAACCTTTGACGTGGGCAGTACCACGGC
>JBIKYI010000341.1:0-4116 GCA_044355355.1 Limnothrix sp.
CCCATTACATTCCTATCAGGTGACTGAACAATGGTTAAGTTCAATAAGCTGGAAAAAAAAGGTATTGAGCAAGGTGTCCGTCGTGCACTACTGACTCAAATTCGCCATGGTCTAGATATCAAATTTCCCAAAGAATCCATGATGATTTTTTTGGAAATTCAACGAGTGACAAGCATCCATGCCTTGAAAATAGTGGAAAATCAGATTTATCTCGCCAAAAGTCCAGAAGAATTACGCGTCATTTATCGAAATTTTTACTAATTTCACAAAGTTGCTAATTGTGGAATCAACTTCAGTGAAGGTTTTAAGCGCAGATTTTAAGTAAAAACTTTGAAAATGATTTGGGATTTTCACTGATTTTTTCTAAGTTTTAGGGGTTATCTATTAGTCAGTCTCGCCATTCGAGTGTTTTGTCGAGATCCGAAACTATCGTGTTTACTAAATTTGCCATTCGTTCATTGTCATCATGAGCCTTTTACAGAATATCCACGCCCTCAAAACCTTTATTCGCTCATTTCATCCGATTATTGTGATTGAGACAGTGGAAGAAGAGCGGGTTGCTGCTTTGCTCAAGGCAGTGACCGATGAAATGAAAACCCCTCTGTTCGAATGGGCTGTGAATATTGGTTTAGCGCCAACCCCTGGCACGAAATATGCGCCCCGCACAAATGAATATGCCCGCCCAAATGTTAACCAGGTTGTCCCCTTGGAAAAGACAGAAACGCCGGAGGATGTGCTGAAATATATCCGTAATTTGGAGCGGACTGGCATTTTTTGGCTGAAGGATTTTGTCACCCATCTAGATGATGCCAAGGTACTCCGGGAGTTGCGAGATCTGGCTGATGTTTATGGCTCGATGAATTCGGCTTTAGTCCTGACGGGAGAGGCGATTACGCTCCCAAAAAGTATTGCCCATGATGCGGTGTATTTTGAGTTGGGTTTGCCGGATGAGGATGAGCTATACCAAACGCTGTCGGAGGTGATGCGGGAACTGAAGCATCGTCATCAATTAAAAATTAGTTTGCAGGGGGAGGATCTGAATCATTTTGTGCAGGCGCTCAGTGGTATGACCCTCAAGCAGGCTCGTCAGGCGATCGCCTATGCAGCTTTGGTCGATGGGGAACTGAATGCCGAGGATATTCTGAAGGTGATTCACCGTAAGGCGCAAATCCTCAAGGAAGAATCCCTCCTAGAACTGTATGCCGTGGAGGAAAATACCGCCAAATTGGGGGGCTTTGTCGGTCTGAAACGTTGGCTCAGTCGGGCGAAGGTGGGTTTTAGTCCGGAGGCAAGGCGGGTGAATTTGCCAGCACCAAAGGGCATTTTGATCGTTGGGGTACAGGGTTGCGGTAAGTCCCTCGCCGCGAAAACGATCGCCAGGGAATGGCAATTACCCTTGCTCAAACTGGATGCAGGACGACTGTATAACAAGTATGTAGGGGAATCGGAGAAGAATTTCCGGCAGGCAATTAAACTGGCAGAATCCATGGCTCCGGCGATTTTGTGGATTGACGAAATTGAGAAAAGTTTTGGTGGCTCCGGGGGCGATGGGGATGGGGGCTTAAGTTTGCGTTTGTTCGGTTCTTTTCTGACTTGGTTGCAGGAAAAATCCCAGGAAGTGTTTGTGGTGGCAACGGCGAATGATCTCTTGAAATTACCGCCGGAACTATTGCGTAAAGGACGTTTTGACGAGATTTTCTTTGTGGACTTACCCAATGCCCAGGAGCGGGCAGCGGTTTTTACGATCCACCTCACGCGTCACCATCAGGAGCCTAGTCAGTTTGATTTGCAGGCATTGGTTACGGTGTCAGCGGGTTTTAGCGGTGCGGAAATTGAGCAGGCGATTATTGTGGCGCTGTATCAGGCTTTATTTGAGCAAACGAATTTAACAACGCAGTCTTTAGTCGATGCAATTAATAATACGGTTCCCCTGTCGGTGTCGCGGCGGGAAGATGTGGAAAAACTCCGGGCGATCGCCTCAGAACGGTTTGTCTCAGCAAGGTAAAGTTTCGGGGAAAGTTTAAGGGAAAATTTAGGGTTAAAATCTGGAGATGCGTATTTATGGCAACCGTCAAATCAAAACCCTCTCCGGCGACCTTACTCGACCCACCCTAGCGAAGGTGCGGGAGGCGATTTTTAATATTTGGCAAGGTCAGGTGCAGGGTTGCGCTTGGCTCGATCTTTGTGCAGGTTCTGGTTCCATGGGAGCAGAAGCATTATGTCGTGGGGCGGCGAAGGTGGTTGGGATCGAGCAAAATGCCCAGGCTTGCCGAATTATTACGGAAAATTGGCAGAAAATCGCGCAGTCAGACCAGGATTACCAAATTTTGCGGGGCGATCTTCTCAAACGTCTAGAAAATATTGCGGGTGATCAATTCGATTTAATTTATTTTGATCCGCCCTATGCCGCGAAACTATATGATCGCGTACTGGCAAAAATTGTCGATTTAGAACTACTGTCCACCGAGGGAGAATTAGCTGTCGAATACGACCCGAAATTATGGCAACCCCAGGAAATTTCAGGGTTAGAATTATTGAAAATAAAAAACTATGGTAAAACGGCGATCGCCTTTTATCAGTTATCCATAGAGCCTTAATCTTTCAGAGACAAAAACGTTTTCTTAAACACAAAATTAAGCACAAAATATTAATATAGGAAGTTCAGCATGAAAGTAAAACATGTCATTAATTTGCATAAGGGCGCAACTCTATTTTTTGTTGGTAGCCTGATGGGCATTTATCAAAATTTTTCAATTGCCGCATGGGTCTACCTCGCACTCCATGGAACCTATGGTTTAGTTTGGTTACTCAAAGATCGCATTTATCCCGATAAGCAATGGGAGCAAGAATTACCAGTTATCCAAGGTATTCCCGGCTTTTTTGTGATCGGTCTCTATTGGGTTGCACCCTTTATTTTAATTAGCCAAAATGTCGAACCACCCTATCCATTGATTGCGGGGGCGATCGCCTTAAATATCCTCGGTATTTTTCTGCATTACGCCAGCGATGCCCAGAAATATTTCACCCTCAAATATCACAAAGGTTTAATTACTGAGGGATTCTTCGCCCGTTGTCGCAATACAAATTATTTGGGTGAAATTCTAATCTATACATCCTTCGCCATCCTAGCGATGCATTGGTTACCCTTCGTAATTTTAGGTTTATTTGCTATCGGTTTATTCCTACCAAACATGCGCAAAAAAGATCAGTCCCTCTCCCGTTATCCTGAATTTGCTCAATATGAAATGATCTCAGGATTACTGGTGCCCAAATTATTTATCTCTCAAGTTAATCTCAAGCAAGAAAACAAGGTGTAGTTTAATTTTACAATTTAATTGGAGATTTTTTCTTGAGTTCAGAAGATTAAGTATTAGCAATTAATTATTTTTTAACTACTTTCATCTACTTTTTAATCAGCACTTTTAGAATATGCCTAAAATCACGATTGGTAACAAAGAAATCATCTGTAGTCCGGGTGAAAATTTACGTAAGGTATTACTTGAGAACCGAATCTCCCTTTATAATGGCAATGCCAAAATTATTAACTGCATGGGAATTGGCTCCTGTGGTACTTGTGCTGTTGAGATTACCGGGAATATTGCAGATAAAAATTGGCGAGAAAAAGCTCGTCTTGCTCTGCCACCCCACAAACCAACTCAACAAAGGAGGTTGGCTTGTCAAGTAACAGTGACTGATGATATCGAAGTAACAAAATACGATGGTTTTTGGGGTCATGGGAATAACAAAGTCTTGTGATCATCCCCTAGAAATTTTCTAACAGAATCCACAGTTATTTTATAGTCATTGCCTTAAAAGTTAAGACATTGGTAAAGCCAAAAAGCCTTATTCTATAGGGGTTTACCATAATAAACCCCTACTAATTCCATTGGCGATGACTATAATCAACTATTGATATAGATCATCAAGTTCTCGTTGCAAATTATTACACATATTATCCAGTGGAATATCATTGAGATCTCGTCCAAAAGGATTTTCAATCTCTTCACCAATGGCTTCAATCCCGATTAAGGTAAAGCTAATTACTCCGGCGGCGATCGGTGTTAACCAGCCCAAAGTTTCGACTAACTGAAAAGGGATCACGATGCAATATAACAA
>JBIKYI010000342.1:0-4103 GCA_044355355.1 Limnothrix sp.
ATTGGGGACAGTGTATTGTCATAGAGAGTCTTTGAGAGAAACAACTCACTCTATTTTGCTACAACATTACTTCTTTGAAACTCTCATATAAAAATGGAAAAATTGCAATTTATGTTGTTCCGCCATCGCCAGTTCTAGGGAGAACTTCATGTGCCGATCAAGCTGCTCCGAAATCTGGTCGATTATTTTCTGGGTCTGGGCAAACTCTGCCTCTAAGGTGGCGATCGCCTCCCCAATGTCACCATGAAGTTGCTCCTCCTCCAACACCCTATTTTCCCGGAGTCCGGTCAACCCAGAGAAACTGTTCATCTGTTGATTGTGGGAAGATTCTAGGGACTCAAATAATAACTGGATATGACCATAATCTTCAATGGATTGATTGATACGTATATTGCCTTCTTTTGCTAATTCATCATCAGCCGCAAACTTGGATTGCAGCAAACCTTTGGCAATCAAATCATCAATTGCCAGACAAACCTCCTCAAGTTCCCCTGCCAAACTTGGAATCTCTGTCTTAGCCAGTTCTCGATCATGGACATTGTAATGTGCCATTAACTCGATCAAGTTTTGATATTTGCGGCTCTGGCGTTCGAGTGCTGTTGTTATTTTCAAGAGAGGAATGTCAGAATGGCTCGTCTCCTCAATCTCATGGCGAATTTCATAGGAATCGAGCAAGGAGTAACCGGATACACCGCCTAAAAAGACGAGAAACAGCGCCGCCAAAGCACCCATTTTTTGCGTAAAGCTCAATGACAAAGCACGACAGGCTTGCGGCAGCTCTATCGTTTGCTCATGACTTTTATTGCTCTTATTATTTGGATCAAGCATGGCGTGATGTTGCATTGTCTTAATCTTCTGAGAGACCGCCCGATTAGAATAGCTTGTTTTGATTGAACTATTCTTCCGCCATTTAGCTCAAATTTACTTTACAGAATTTATATTTATGTAATCAAAAAGTTCATACAAAATTCATACAAATAAAATCTTAAGAAATTATTGTTTTTTTTATGTTGCCAGTATGTTGCCAAAAAAATTCACAAAAGACTTTACAAAAAAATTCTGACAATAAATGTATTAGTTAGTTGGTCAGGGAGAGCTTGGATCGTTTGCCCACAGTGGTTGCGACAAATGTTGGAATATGTATAGATCTGTCCTAAGCCCTCCATCAGAATTGACGACGACTGAAAATGAGGACGGCGATCGCCTGGAGTAGAAAGATATAAACGAGTCCATAGACAGCGCTTAACAATAATGTGTGGCTATCGGGGATCACACCATAAACAACTTGATTACGGAAATTTAAACGCGATAAATCTGGCAAAATTGTGTAGAGATTTTCGGTGATCCATTGAATGCTTTCATTTTTGCTCAGTGCCCCTAGTTTGACTAAAT
This sequence comes from Limnothrix sp., assembly GCA_044355355.1. Lineage (GTDB taxonomy): Bacteria > Cyanobacteriota > Cyanobacteriia > Cyanobacteriales > MRBY01 > MRBY01. Next base: position 1,393 of record JBIKYI010000342.1, read on the forward strand.
CGGTACTGAAATGACCCATTAGATACACGCCAAAGGAAAATAAAGTTGCCAACAGAGAACTAGTAAATACGCCAAAGGCGATCGCCACAGCAATTATCAGCATCAGTTCAAGCAACAGATAACCAATGGAAATGGAAATGGGAAAAAAAGGAATTGTACTATCATTCCAAACTAACGGATCAGCATTTTTTGACCAGAGCAAAAGGGCAAAATAAATCGTAGTCATGGCAGCTAACATCACCGCAATCACTGCCGACAGTCCCAGATGTTTACCAATGATTAATTCAGCGCGACTAATGGGCTTAGGGATAAGCACCAAAATCGTTCTTTTTTCTATTTCCTTATTGACTAGACCAGTGCCTACAAAAATAGCCACTAAAACGCTTAGAATGCCGATTAATCCTAAGCCAAAATCAACTACAATTTTGTTCCCTGCCGTTGCCGAAACGTCTGGTAATACCCTCAGAGACAAACCGAATAATAGGGCATAAAATCCCAAAAAGTACAAAATGCGATCGCGAATGACTTCACGAAAACAATTGGTGGCGATCGCCAAAATACGTTTAATATTCATACCTTCCCAACAGACAAACTAGGTCAAAATCAGCATATCAAGATTTTCCAGGACTTGACCCAAAATCCGTGAAGATTCCCCGCTCAGCCAAAAACCATTCCCAGAACCCGCTACAAAACCTTTGTATCACCCGATACTCTTTAACGTTTTACTAAAAAACACGGAACGATGCCGGAGCATGGGTGAAAATTGCGACAAGATGTTAGGTATCCCGTCCATAGCAACCCTGTATTAACCCCATAGCAACGATGAGTAATCCCAATAGCGACCAACTCCAGTGTCTGTTAACTCAAGCCCAGATTGATTCAGTCCATGAACTTGCCCAGCTTGCCGGGATTGCCGAACGACAGATTTTTCGCTTACAGGCAGGGCTAATCCATACTTTCCCCGTCGCTGATGTCGTCAAACTCGCCCAGGCTTTGGGTTTGTCTGTGGATGAGTTACTCGGTATCTTTCTGCCCCTTGCCACTCAGCCCATGGCATTTGCCCCCAGCGTTAAACCAGAAGAACCTCAAGCTGAACCAGAACCAGTTAAAACAGAACCCTTGCCCCCAGCGCTTTCCCCAGTGGATCAGAGTGCGGAAATTGCCGCCTTAAAAGCAGAATATGAGCGTTTAGAAAAAACTTTAGAGAATCAAGCGACAACCCTCCGGCAACAGTGGCAACAGGAGGCACTCGAACTCCTGGAATCTTGGTTATTGCAATGGTCTGCGGCGGCAAATGCAGCGCAACAGAATCCGACTTTTCCGGCAAAAACTTTGGTTGCCCTGGCTAAACCCTTGGATCATTTACTGGAAGCTTGGCAGGTTACGCCTCTGGGGGTAATTGGAGAGGAACTGATCTACAATCCCAAGCAGCATCAATTGGTGAAGGGGGGATTTGATGTGAAACCTGGGGATCCGGTGATTGTGCAACATGTGGGCTTTATGCAGGGCGATCGCCTACTCCACCGAGCCAAAGTCGCGATTAAGGAATAAAGGAATAAAAGTAGTTGGTGAGCCTAAATGTTCCAGATGAAAACAAGGCGATCGCGATGACAGTAGAAGACTCCGTTCGCAATTAAAACCTGAAATTGGCTGTGCCCATGCTAAAAAACACCTTCGTTCTTGTGAATAACCTCCAACATAAACTCAAAATCACGCCACATCTTAGAAAACAGTCACAATTTCAACTCCAGTTTCCGCGCAATGTGCAGGAGCTTTTGCGTTTGGAACAGGAATATCATCCTGCGCTGATTATTGTGTTTCTACCTCATTCCAGGGATTCGGCAGTGAGGGCTTGTCGTTATCTCAAACATAATGATCAAATCAAAAATATTCCGATCCTCTTGATTGACCCCACACTCCTCACGCATGAACCCCAAGTGGCAGATGCTTGTCTCAGTTTAAATGTTGGGGAAAGGGCGCTAGAGCAAATTATGCGGCAGTTGACGATGGGTTACTGAGTCTTGTGACTGAGCTTTATGCAAAGCCTGACTAAAACTGTAAACACCTGACTAATCTGAGATTTCTGCAACTTGTCGCGCTAAGTACGCCACTGCAAAATCGCCATTGGTCTGGTCTGCGAGTTTTTTACCTAGTTCAAAGACTTCATTGGCTAGCTCTTCGCCTAATTTGTGGATCAAAGCCTGCCGCTCACTCACACTTTGTTTTTGTTCGCGGATTTTGTGCTGCCACTCGCTGGTAAAGAGGTATTCGAGGGAAGTGTGCAAACTCAATTTTTGCAGAATATCCCACTCCTGGCGATCGCACCAAAAACCATTACATTCAGGGCAGCGCTCCAGATAAAAGGACTGTTCAACAGGCACATTCACCCGCGAAAGATAACGGCGACATTCGGGGCAGAGGGCGGCTTTACCATCGGTTTCCCCTGGTTTGACGGGGTTATCGAGATGGAGGTTGGTATTGATCTTACTGGGGCGATCCTGGTTATTCTGCCAAGCTTGGTAACGTTCCCCGGAGAGCCAATCCCCTTCACATTTCTGGCAATGGTAACTCGTCAAATCTCCGGCAAGGACAAGATCTGCCAGCTCGACTTCTCTACATTTTGGACATTGCACAGCAGTCGGTCTCCTGTAATTGTTTTTGTCATATCGTAGCTTAAGGCGATCGCTTGATAAATGGGTTTTGAAGAGTTT
>JBIKYI010000343.1:0-4102 GCA_044355355.1 Limnothrix sp.
CCAACCAGATCAACCAAGCATACGGCGAATCAATCCCAGAGCCAGCCCGACAACCCTCTATTCCTAAGCAGGATAAATCGTTATAATGGCTCCCTACGCAAAATGGCTTACCCCCAAACTATTACATAAATTTAATTTTTAAAGAACTTGCTTACAGGAGACATAATTTGGTGACCACAGCTTTCAATACAGCCAAATCAGACGAAATTTTTAACGCAGCCCAAAAACTGATGCCAGGCGGCGTTAGCTCCCCCGTCCGTGCCTTTAAATCCGTCGGTGGTCAGCCCATCGTTTTTGATCGCGTTAAAGGCGCATACGCTTGGGATGTAGACGGCAACAAATATATTGATTACGTGGGCACATGGGGACCCGCCATCTGTGGTCACGCCAACGATGAAGTAAATGCGGCTCTCCGGGAAACCCTAGAAAAGGGAACCAGTTTCGGTGCTCCTAGCCTCAAAGAAAACATCCTCGCGGAGATGGTGATCGATGCCGTCCCCTCCATTGAGATGGTGCGTTTCGTCAACTCTGGTACAGAAGCTTGTATGTCTGTGCTGCGGCTGATGCGTGCTTTTACCGGACGGGAAAAAATCATCAAATTTGAAGGTTGTTACCATGGTCACGCCGATATGTTCCTCGTGCAAGCGGGATCCGGTGTAGCAACCCTCGGTTTACCCGATTCTCCCGGCGTTCCCAAAAGCACTACAGCATCAACCCTGACTGCCCCCTACAATGACCTCGAAGCGGTTAAAAAACTGTTTGCAGAAAATCCTGGTGAAATTGCTGGCGTTATCCTAGAACCTGTTGTGGGTAACTCTGGTTTTATTACGCCGGATGCGGGTTTTCTGGAAGGTTTACGGGAAATTACGAAGGAAAATGAGTCTCTCCTCGTGTTTGACGAAGTGATGACGGGTTTCCGCATTTCCTATGGTGGTGCTCAGGCAAAATTTGGGGTGACTCCTGACCTGACAACCCTGGGTAAGGTGATTGGTGGTGGTTTACCTGTGGGAGCCTATGGTGGTCGTAAGGATATTATGGCGATGGTTGCTCCGGCGGGTCCCATGTATCAGGCGGGCACTTTGTCGGGTAATCCTCTGGCAATGACGGCGGGTATTAAGACTCTGGAGTTGTTGCAGCGTCCGGGGACCTATGAGCATCTAGAGGCGGTGACGAGCAAGCTAATCAGTGGTTTGTTGGCGATCGCCCGTGAGGCGGGTCATGAAGTGGGTGGCGGTAGCATTAGTGGCATGTTCGGTATGTTTTTTACTGGCGCTTCTGTCCATAACTACGCTGATGCGAAGAAGGCGGATCTCGATAAGTTCAGCCGTTATCACCGGGGCATGTTGGAGCATGGCGTTTACCTTGCACCGTCACAGTTTGAGGCAGGTTTTACCTCCCTTTCCCACAACAATGATGACATTGAGAAAACCTTGGCTGCGGCGAAAATCGTGCTCAATAATCTTTAAGCTGTCAGCACTCAATTGCTAGTAAATTGGTGTTGAATTAGTCCTTTTTAATTTTCTCTAACCTCTTTTCGTCATGGAAAGGGGTTTTTGTTTTTGAGTGGGTTGTTGAGGCTTTGATGGTTTACCAAAAGAATTGGTTACAATTGCTGAAATACTCTGCTTTGCAAGGTTTATGAGTCAAACGAAGCCGAATTCATTTTCTGATTCTGAGATGTCCCAAAATGATTTACCCGCTTCTGAGATACCGCCAGAGCTGTTACCGATGGTCGCCCCCACAAAGATTCCACCACCTCGCAAGGAGTCTGAGGATAAGGGTTTTTATTTACGTCAGATTGATCCGGGAAGTCCTTGGCTGATTTTGACGGCGATCGCCGTGATGTTCCTGGGCATTTTTAGCGGTTGGTCTTGGCTGGGTTTATCAGGGACATTGGTTACACTCTTACTCTCCCTAAAAATTATTCTGCCCTCAATGCAAGCCTGGCTGCGGTCATTTTTGACCATTCAGGAACGCCGTGCACTCATTGGTTTTCTTGCCTTTGGGGTGGCGATCGCCGGACTAATGAAATTTCTCGGCGTGTATGCCGTCATCGGCAATTGGCTCAACCAAATTAAATGGGACGAATTCGGCTCCTGGGCAGAATGGATCGGCGCCCTCGGACAAATCATGATTGCCGTCCTTGCCGTCTACGTCGCCTGGGAACAATACGTCATCTCTCGCGACCTCACCATCCAACAAAATCGCATTACCCAACAACAAACCATCGACACCTATTTCCAAGGCATCTCCGAACTCGCCCTCAACGAAGAAGGCTTACTAGAAGACTGGCCCCAAGAACGAGCCATTGCCGAAGGACGTACCGCCGCCATTCTCAGCAGTGTGGATGCTGGCGGTAAAGCTAAAATTTTGCGCTTTCTCTCTCAGTCAAGACTTTTAACCCCCCTTGGTCGAGATGCCCGTCTAGGTAGAGCCATTTTTGACGGCAATGGCGGCTACCTTGAAGACCGTGCCCATGGCATTCGAGTTATCGATCTCGGTGTGATGCTCGCCGGAGCAGATCTCAGCCAGGTCGATCTACGCTGGACAGACCTGAGCGAAGCCAATATGGTACGAGCCAATCTTCAAAATTCAGATTTAGTCCGTGCCAACCTATCCCGCACCATTCTCGTCGATGCCAACCTCAAAGAAGCCGATTTAAAAGGAACCAGATTATTTTATGGATCCTGGGCAACCGCCACACCCCGGATCAAACAGAAAACTCCTAACTATGAAACAGGCGAATATACGGGGGCAGTTGTCGAAAATGCCGATTTCTCCAAAGTTAAACGCATAAGCGAAGAGAATCGCTATTATTGTTGTTCTTGGTGTGGGGAACCATCTCGCAGCACCATACCCGGTGGCTGTGAAGGGATTCCTAATCGCTTGGGGAGGTGACCCTGCTTCCTAAAAACATTTTCGGGATTGTAGAGATGGGCGAGATGTCTGTACCTGTCTGCAATCCTAGTCCTACCATCCAGCCTAAACTTGATCGAGTGAATCTAGATCCCGTAGAGCTTCCCGTACCTTAAGGGCTTGTCGGGTGGGTCTTGTCTCAACACCAAGATTCTCCCGAAACTGGGACACACTCAAGGGCTGATGCAGTAGGAGATCATACTTCTTGCGTTCTCGCTTAAGGATGGCTTGAATTTCTGAATTTTCTGAAAATGTTGCAATGGATTTTTCCATGGTGGCAGCAAATTCATTGTCTTCAATCATTAGCTCCAGCAACTCCTGGGTAAATTGGTTCAAGGTCTGCTCGGATGGATTCTCCTGGGCTTCTGTCAGGATGGTTAGTTCACCCTGTTGCTGAAATTTCTCCTTGACGGTATTGATCAGATTGCCGATCCTTTGATAGACGGCATCACCGATATGTTCACCACTTTTTTCAATGGCTTTCGACAGAATAATCGTGGCGATCGCCGAAGTTGTTGCTGCAATATGCGTCGGATCCAATGTCATAACCCCAGCTAGAGATCACCCAAATAGAGATTACAGAAGATCACATAATCTGTTTTAAAAAGGATACATCTGCATCCCCAAAATGAACACTCAAAGCAATATGCAAATTCTCCAGAGACTTCACCAGCCAAGGCACACCCTCCTTAGACTGGGATTCATAATGGCTAAACAGAATCGAAAAACGCCTTTCTAGATGAGGTTTAGCCTTACCGCACATCAACACCAACTTCAACAGCAATGCCACCGTTGCCGTCGGGCCAAGGTTGGTGATCATATCCACAAACACATAATGATCAGGATTTTGCGGACTATCTACCACCAAATAATTCAACAGTTGACTCGTGGTACGCATCATCAACAACTCATTCGGCTTTTGGTTGTCATACCGAGGTAAAGTACTCTGCAATTTGTCATAAAGCCGTTTATTAAACTGCAAATTACCGTACTTATCATCAATGCTGGAAACTAAGTAGTTATATAGTTCATCCTTAAATTTCTGATAGGACACAACCTGTTTACTACGATGTAAAAAATATTGCGATAAATCCCGATAACTATGTCCCTTCTCCGCTTTCCCGACAAAACGCTTAAGGGCGCTGCCCAATTCACGCTCCGTCAACAGTGTTGGATTATCGACCCC
>JBIKYI010000345.1:0-4100 GCA_044355355.1 Limnothrix sp.
ATCAGTCGTGCTTTTTAGATACATAACTTATTATAATCAAGCCCATTAGTCCGAATGTAACCCGAATAAATTAACGCCATAGATCACTTCATCAATGTCGGTTTGATCCAGCGGCTAAATTCGACTCAATGCCAATTACCCTATCCCCCTCAACAACCTCCATGCTAGCGATGCCGACTACCGATACACAATGGTCAACCACGGAAGAAAGAATTGCTAAGACAGCCTTTGAACAGGCTTATAGTAGGGAGTTGGAGGCAACCATGGCAGAAGCGAAGCGTCAGGCAAACCTCGCGCAAAATCCAGAGGATTTATGGCAACTCAATGACTTTTTAAGTGCTCGCAGACATTATTTGGATGGCAAATATGACGATCGCCCGGAAGGTCTGGTCTTTGTCTTTGCCCAGTTGATTAAAGAAGGTTGGTTGGTAATGGCAGAACTCAATGGACTGAGTGCCGATAAGCTTTCAAAAATTAGAGTTTTGACTTTGATGTAATTGGATTTGATGGAATCACAATTAATCGGACGTAATCAATTAGCTTGACCGTTTGGGGATGCTATAGGAGAAAAAGTCCTTTGCCATGAGGGTATTCGGAAAAATGGCTTGGGCTTCAGCGAGGAGATCGTCCAGGGTTAAGGCATTACCGGGCATATAACGGGGGCTGAAGTGGGTCATGATTAATTGTTTGACCTGTGCCAACAGTGCCACCTGGGCTGCCATCGTAGAAGTGGAATGGAGGCGATCGAAGGCTAATTCTGCGTCTTGGTGGGCAAAGGTTGCTTCGTGAATTAAGACATCGGCATCTTGGGACAGTTCCACCGCCGCATCACAGAAAACGGTATCGGTGCAATAGACCATGCTGCGACCTATTTGGCGATCGCCGCACAACTCCGCACCATTAATCATCCTGCCATCATCCAGGGTAATGACAGCCCCTTTCTTCAGTTCCGCGTAAATTTTGCCGGGGGGAATCCCCAATTTTTGCGCCTTTTCCACATCGAAGCGACCAGGGCGATCTTTTTCTGTGACCCGATAGCCAAAAGCGGTTACCCGATGTTTCAGGGGTAAACACCTTACTTGAAATTCATTATCCTCAAACACAATGCCCGGTTTGACTTGATGGACACGCAGGCGATCGCCAATGCGCATTTCAGAATATTTTTCACAGGCTCGTAAATAATCCCCTAGACCAGCAGGCCCATAAATATGAATCGGCTGGGCATTCCCCGCCAAGCCCATACTCGCGATCAACCCCATCAACCCAAAAATATGATCACCATGCATATGGGTCACAAAAATCCGGCTAATCTGCGAAGAGCGAATATCACTCCGTAAAAGCTGATGCTGCGTCCCTTCCCCACAATCAAACAACCAAGCCTCAGCCCGTTGCGGTAAACGCAAAGCCACACTCGATACATTTCTCGCTCTGGTCGGAACCCCAGAACTTGTCCCCAAAAACGTGATTTCCATTCAGGCGATCGCCATACAATCCACTGCCTAACCATCTTAGTAGAAGAGATATCAGATATCAGACATCAGATATCAATTAGACATTTCATAAAATAAAATTCACCAAGCAAAATTCACCCAATAAAAAAGAGGAAGTAAAACTTCCCCCTTCAACTAATCATCATCGTCATCAATACTTCAGGCGACATGACCTCTACCGAAAATCTTCTACCTGAAATCTGATATCTGATATCTATTTATTCGCTTGCGCCCAAACGCGAGTCGGTAAACCCCAAATATAGATGAAGCCTTCCGCTGCCTTGTGGTCGAATTTATCATCCGCGCCGTAGGTTGCCAAAGAAGGAGTATAGATAGATTTGTCGGAGCGACGACCGACAATTCTGGCAGTGCCCTTATGGAGTTTGATGCGGACAACGCCCGTTACTCGTTCTTGAGTTTGGTTGATAAACGCATCCACCGCTTGCTTCAGGGGCGAGAACCACAAACCACGGTAGATCAACTCAGAATAGGTTTGTTCCATGCCGCGCTTGTACTGGGTTACATCCGCCGTCAAGGTCAGACTTTCCAGATCACGGTGAGCATCGACAAGAACGCACATCGCAGGGGATTCATAAATCTCACGGGATTTGATACCGACCACACGGTTTTCGATCATGTCAATCCGACCTACGCCATGATTACCCACAATTTCATTTAGGGTCGAAATCAATTCAATAGGAGCCAAAGCGTTCCCATTGACGCTAACCGGAATCCCTTGCTCAAAACCAATTTCGAGATATTCCGCTTCGTCGGGGGTGTCAGAAATAGCCTTCACCATTTCAAAAACTTCCTCAGGCGGTTCGCACATCGGATCTTCGAGGGGACCCGCTTCGATACTGCGACCGAGCAAGTTTTTATCAATACTGAAAGGTGAAGACTTTTTCACAGGGGAAGGAATGCCGAATTTCTCACCATAGGCGATCGTTTCCTCTCGGCTCATATTCCATTCCCGTGCTGGAGCTAAAACCTTAATCTCAGGATTTTGCGCCAAAATCCCTAAATCAAAACGTACCTGATCATTCCCCTTTGCCGTACAACCATGGGCAACCGCATCTGCACCATACTTTTCTGCCGCCCGAACCAACATTTTTGCAATCAAAGGACGCGCCAAAGCTGTAGCGAGGGGATAGCGGTTTTCGTAGAGGGCGTTCGCCTTAATCGCTGGAAACGCATAATCCGTGATGAACTCTTCACGACCATCTTCAACCAAAGAAACAGAAGCCCCAGAATCCAAAGCCTTTTGCTTGACGGGTCCTAATTCTTCGCCCTGCCCTAAATCTGCAGCAAGGGTAATAACTTCTTTAACGCCCCACTCTTTCATCAGGTAGGGAATACAAACAGATGTATCAACACCACCAGAATATGCGAGGACAACTTTATCAGCGCGACCCATAGTTTAAATACCGTAATAATTTAGGTGAATCAAGGCAGATTATAGCCTGACATAGCCTTGCAAAAAGCCCGAAATGACTCGACTTATAGCGCTATCACAGAATGCTGACACAGAGTATCTTTCTTTTCCCTCCTTGGAGGGGTTAGGGGTGGGTTCTTTCCGATTGCACAATTGATCGCACCCCTTCCGGTCTTCGACCACCTTCCCCAAGGAAGGATTTTTTGTGTGTTGATTATTCTATTGTTTCGGTTAGCGGATGGGAGAGAAGCCATTGCTTGATGACCTCAATGATCGCCTCTGGGTGTTGACAGACATCATATTCACTAAACCGCAGAAAACTTACGCCGAAGTTTTCTAGGGTTGCTTGACGGATTCTGTCTCGTTCCTGAGCTTCTAGACTGTCATGGCTACTCCCATCAATTTCTATAGCCAGCATCCAGTCTTTGCAGTAAAAATCAACGATAGACTGATCAATGGGACGTTGGCGATCGAAGTCCGCACCGAGAAGTTGTTTTCCTTTGAGAAATTGCCAGAGGAAGATTTCGCCTTTAGTCATGTTTTTGCGAAGTTGGCGAGCGCGTTCCTTCAAAATGGGGTTGTAAGGAATAATTTTTCTGGGCATGGTCTATGCTGTTTCTCACAATTCTAGATCCATATTTCCTCGTATTTCCCCTCCTCGGAGGGGCTAGGGGTGGGTCAAAATCCTGACACACACTTTTATGTTCAAGATGGAACTCCTCTACTTTCGGCACTTTTTTAAACTTATTCTCTTCCTCTAAGATACAAGGAGTGGATCATTGGAGTTCTTGCAAAAGTGATGACACAGATAATAAAAAATCCTTCCTTGGGGAAGGTGGTCGAAGACCGGAAGGGGTTCGATCAGTTGCGCAACCTATCGAGAACCCACCCCTTGCCCCTCCCAAGAGGGGAATTTTCAGACTTATGCAAGAGGTCTATTCTCCTAGGAAAAACCGGGGCGGATTAAAATCCTGCAACTTATTGCTACGCTTAAGGTTGAACCCCTTCCGGCTTCGCCACCTTCCCCAAGGAAGGACAGGTTACAAAAAAAGTTTCTGGAGGATGATAGAAAAAAAAAAAGAGTGGGTAACTTAGGTTTAACGGATAAAAAATTCTGCCTACTCTGAAACGGAGATTCCCCTCAAATGAAAAACTTCAACTTCAACCTTCTTCAATAC
>JBIKYI010000344.1:0-4100 GCA_044355355.1 Limnothrix sp.
ATATCTGATGTCTGATGTCTTCTCTCTCCACACCTGAAACCTGATAACTGAATACCTGAAAACATGGTTACACTCCTCGAAAATCCCCTCAGAGTTGGACTTCGGCAAGAACGCAGTCCCGATCCCCTCATCATCATCATCTTCGGTGCATCAGGAGATTTGACCCAACGTAAACTCGTCCCCTCCCTCTACGCCCTTAGAAAAGACAACCTTCTGCCCCCCGAAGTCACCATCGTCGGCGTTGCCCGTAGAGATTGGAGCCATGACTACTTCCGCGAACAAATGCGCGAAGGCATCGAAGAATTTTCCGACGGCATCGGCAGCGAAGAACAATGGAAACACTTCGCCGAAGGACTTTTCTACTGTTCCGGTAACATGGACCAGGCAGAAAGCTACCACAAACTCAAAGCCTTCCTCGACGAACTAGACGGACAACGTGGCACAAGGGGCAATCGCGTTTTCTACCTCGCCGTGTCCCCCAACTTCTTCATTCCCGGCATCAAAAACCTCGGCGAAGCGGGAATGCTCACCGACCCCATTAAACATCGTTTAGTCATCGAAAAACCCTTCGGTAAAGACCTCAGTTCCGCCCAGGTTTTAAACAACGTCGTTAAAAAAGTTTGTCGAGAAGAACAGGTCTACCGCATTGACCATTACCTTGGTAAAGAAACCGTCCAAAACCTGTTAGTCTTCCGGTTTGCCAACGCCATTTTTGAACCCCTCTGGAATCGCCAATTTGTCGATCATGTCCAGATCACTGTGGCAGAAACCGTCGGTGTCGAAGATCGAGCCGGCTATTACGAAACCTCCGGTGCATTGCGGGATATGTTGCAAAATCACCTCATGCAACTCTTCTGTCTCACCGCGATGGAAGCGCCCAACGCCCTGAATGCCGATAGTATTCGGAGCGAAAAAACGAAGGTTTTACAGGCAACCCACCTCGCCGATATTAATAACCTCAATAACTCTGCAATCCGGGGTCAATACAAAGCAGGTTGGATGAAGGGTAAGCCCGTCGCTGGCTATCGGGAGGAACCGGGCGTTAATCCCGAATCCACTACGCCGACCTATGTAGCCATGAAATTCATGGTGGATAATTGGCGTTGGCAGGGGGTTCCTTTCTACCTCAGAACAGGTAAGCGTTTACCCAAGAAAGTTTCCGAAATTGCCATCCAGTTCCGCCATGTACCTTTGGCAATTTTTCCGTCGGCAGCCAAGCAAGCTAATCCGAACGTTTTAGTTCTGCGCATTCAGCCCAATGAGGGAATTTCCTTAAGATTTGAAGCGAAAATGCCTGGTGCGGATATTCGGACTCGCAGTGTCGATATGGACTTCAGTTATGGTTCCTCCTTTGCGATGGCAACTCAGGATGCCTATACCCGTTTATTACTGGATTGTATGCTGGGTGATCAAACCTTGTTTACTCGTGCCGATGAAGTCGAGGAGGCTTGGCGGGTGGTCACTCCGGCGCTTGCGGCTTGGGATGCCCCTTCTGATCCGAGTAAAGTCCCTCAATATGAGGCGGGGACTTGGGAACCGACGGAGGCGGAGTTTTTGATTAATCGTGATGGTCGTCGGTGGAGGCGACTGTAGGTTATTTGGAGTACTGCAAGGCATGATTTTACGGATCTTTCGGGCTGAGATTTTCCCTGAGATGAAGTCTGAGTTTGAGCGGGATGTGGCGGCGGCATCGGTGCGGATGGTGATGAATCAGGAGGGTTGTCTGTCTTGTCAGATTGCTCAACCGATTCGCCCGGAATCTACGGTTTATGCTCTGCTTAGTCTCTGGAAGGATCGGGAATCGTTGATTGCTTTTGTCGGGGCGGATTTTGAGACGGCTAATATTCCTGCGGGGATGGGACGCTATATCAAATCTTGCTCCGTTGAGAATTATTTTTCGTTGGAACCGTTTCGGCGGCGATCGCCTGACGCATGATGAATTATTTTCGCTAAGGTAATCGCTAACGTAGTCACAAACATGAGTCTTGTTGTTTTGTTTAAATCACTTATCCCCTGATTATTAATCCTAATTATTATGAGTATCTCAGCACCTCTGGTTTCCCTCCAAGCCCCGAAGGATGTCTCGATTGAAGAGATTGAAGCGGAATTGGCGCAACTTTGGCAAAATTATCGTTCTGATGAGGGCTTTAGTGCCACACGGGCGACGACCTTTAGTTTTCTCGTGTATGAACCGGATGAAACTCAGGTTCTGTTGGGGAGTCTGGGGTTCTATTCGGGTCCCATTGATGGGATTGCGGGATCGAGAACGATCGCCGCGATTGAAGCAGCCCAAAAAGCCTATGGTCTAGAAGTTACAGGGAAAGTTACACCAGCTTTTCTGGAGGTATTACGGGGGGCTTGGCAGCAAAAAAATGAGTCTATGGATGCGGGTCTACCGAGCTATTCTGGGGATCTGGGCGGTTCTGGGGTGGCGGATGCGATCGCCGCGTCGAATCCCTGTCGCATTATTACCCTATGTCCCACCTCTGGCAATGATGAGGGGGTGACGGCGCAGGTGTCTGCCTATTGTCCGATTAATAAACGGGGCAGCAGCACTCTGGTCTGTTGCGAGTACATTACTCTCAAGGGGACGGCTTTGGCATTAGAGCGGATTGGGGGGCTAATCACCGAGTTGATGGTGCAGGATTTACCGAAGTTTATCTGGTGGAAGGCTGTACCGGATACGAATTATGGGCTGTTTCAGCGGCTCTTAAGTGAGGTGGACACTTTGATCGTGGATTCGAGTGGTTTCCATGCTTCTGAGGCGGATCTGCGTACGATCGGTCAGTTAATTAAGGAACGTCATAATGTGGCGGATCTGAATTGGAACCGCTTGGCGGCTTGGTTAGAATTGACAGCGGCAGCCTTTGATCCCCCAGAACTCCGGGCGGCGATCGCCGATGTGGATCGGGTGACCATTAACTTTGAGAAGGGCAACTCGACCCAGGCAATTATGTACCTGAGTTGGTTGGCAAGTCGTCTCGGTTGGAATCCGATCAGTGTGGAGCGGGATTTTAGCGACTACGACATTTATAAAATCCAATTCAGCGATCGCCAACAACAAACGATCCAAACAGAACTAGCTGGTTTACCCATGGCAGATGCAGGGGACATTGTGGGGGATCTCGTCAGCATCAAGCTCGATTCCACCAAACTCGATGCCAATTGCTGTACCGTTCTCTGTTCCGAAACATCAGGCTGTATGCGCATGGAATCCGGTGGTGGCGCTCAGTCCTGCCGCATCCAACAGGTGACCTCCCTCGAAGATCAAAACACCGAGAATCTCCTCGGACAACAATTACAACGCTGGGGCAGGGATCTCCTCTACAGCGAGAGTATGGCGAAAATGATGGAAATTCTTGCCGCCTAGGTCGGGATTTTTCAGGATCTCGACCTAATTATCAGTTGCATAACAGAAGCTTTAAAGCCTTATCTAGTAGGGGTTTACCATGGTAAACCCCTACTAGATGAGCATCGCTTGATCCTAAGTTGCCTCTTTTCGTTTTTTTGAGGAGTAAGGGGTCTAGGCGATCGCCTGTCGTTTTGCGTTGGTGCAGTGGGAGAAGTCATCGGTCAGCAATGCCACCGAAGTTATCAATGCGATACAGGATTTAGAAGAGCGGATAGAGTCGCCACAGAACGCGGTACAGTTCTGCAAGAATTAAGTAAAAATGTGCGAGGTTACTTAATTCTGTCGCTTTGGGAATAGGTTTGCTATGTTGCCTCAAGATAGTTCTTTAATGAGAAAACTTCTAGGAATTACTGGGATTATTTTTGGCTTTTTCTATGTGGGGGGGCAGTTAGGCTTAGTGATATTTTCCTTTGGGATTTTGCTGGTTGCATGGGATTTGGAGTAGCACAAAAAACCAGATGATAGGCAGCCTAGGCTAACATCTAACTAGATATAGTCAGGTAAGAAAAATGACCTCATTTGCTGCCCCTTCTGATCATCCAGTTACCCGGAGTTTAGAGAGTCTTCAGGCTTGGAAACTGGAAGATGCAAAAGCCCGTTTTAGTGAGGTGGTACGGCTAGCACGAGATGAACATCCCCAGCTTGTTACAGTACGGGGTAAGGATGCGGTGGTGGTTCTTTCTGCTGA
>JBIKYI010000346.1:0-4098 GCA_044355355.1 Limnothrix sp.
GTGGTCTGACCTATATTCTTGATGTGGATAACAGTTTGCCGGACAAGATGAATACGGAGATTGTGCGTATCCAACGGGTGAGCACTGCGGCGGGTGAGAAGCAACTGAAGGATCTGATCACTGCCCATGCCGAGAAGACTGGTAGTGCAAAGGCGAAGGCAATTTTGACGGATTGGGCGAGCTATTTGCCCCAGTTCTGGCAGGTTGTACCGCCCTCTGAGGAGGATTGCCCTGAGGTGAGCGTGGATGCGACACAGAAGGAGTTAGCTTCGGTGTAGATTCTCTGTTGAATCTCTCAATACTCTTGCTGATCTCGGCACAATAAAAAATCCCCCGTCAAGTTACAAGCTTAATGGGGGATTTTTGTTTGATACAGTCGTTTCGGTTAAGCTTGAGAATTTCTGATCCCTCCGCACTTCGACAAGCTCAGTCTTTCACCTTCGGCATCTCCCTTCGAAAGGGCGGCAATGAGTGTCTAAAGTTTAGGGAGCTTTAGATATTAATGCTTTGGGGGATGAGGCTAGGTAGTAGGTATTCGTAGACGGGGCGATCGCCATTACGTTGATGAATAATCACTTCAATGTCCGCCAAACGATCTTGGAACTTTTTCAGGGGAACTTGCACCCGACTATCGGTGAAATGCTCTGGTTCATATTGACCCAACTCAGTGAAGTGGGCAGAACCGAGCAAATGGCAGAGTTTGAGTTGTTCCTGGGCTTGGGAAATGGGCGGCAGTAGGTTGAGATAATCCTGTTCTGTTGTGTTTTCTCCAAGCTGCTCGAGGGGCACATAACCTGAGCAGGGCATACCAGGGGCAAAGCTCATCAGGTTTTTCTGGGGGAAATTGACAGCCGCATGTTGGGCGCTGACGGTAAAAATGATTAGGGTGACCGCTTCAATCAGGTAGGCGAGGGTTTGGATACCACCATTTTCGCCAAAATCGATGACCCGTCCCCCTTGGTCGGAGATCAGTTCCTTCGCCCAGGCTTGGAGGGCTTGATCGTTTTGCACGGCGGCATCATTGGCGTAATACAGTTGGAGATAGTCCGAAACCCAGGTGTAAATGGCATCCCAGGCGAGGAGAGCATCATCACGGTAGGGATAGAGGGGGAATGCTTCGATATCATTTACGCCACGAGCCTCTAACTGTTTGGGGAGCATTGCCTGATTGAAGCCGTAGTTTTTTACGCCAATCACAGCCAATAGACGGGCATTGTCGATGGTGGGGGCAAGCAGTTTATTGACACCGCCACCTTTGAAAATGAGTTTGGCTTGGGCGGAATCGTTAATCGCCAACATGCCGAGGAAATGGGGACGTAGCAGCTTATGGAGGGGATGGCTCTCTGGGAGTTGACGGGGAGTGGCGATCGCAAATGGTCCCATAAACAAGTGAGTCCGACCGAGGTGACTGACTGCCTCGTGGAAATTCGCATCCGCCACTTGCACTGCCGTTTTGGCACAGAGCCAAGCGTAGGGATTAGATTTAGGCGTTAAAATCGGATACTTTTTGGGATCCTGACCACATTGAATCGCCACGGGTTGTAGACGGCGATCGCCAGTTCTCGGCACAGCAAACAGCGCCAAGGGAGCATACAAATACTTTTGATAGCCCGGAAACGAATCATTAACCGCTCCATCAAGAATGCCATAATCACAGATATACAGGCGACCCTCAGCCCTGGCGAGCGCCAAAGAATCATCATCCCCCATCACCAGTTGATAATGTCCCTCCGTCACAGGAAAACGGGGATGAGGCTCAGTGATGCGCTGTAACATCACAGGATTCGGCCCCGCGACCCGCATATAGGCAAAACTTTCATCCGTCTGGTAGCTATTCGCAATGTCAGGTAGATCAATCGTGGCAAATAGCGACTTAAAATCCTCCGGGGACTGAAACTTACCCTGCGGCGCATCCCGCGTCAGCTTATCCATCACATTGCTACCAAAATCCTCCAAAAATTGCCGACCAACCGTTTTCAGGAGATCCTCCATCAAATCCTCCATATCTACCACTTTGGTCGTCACCTTGCCCCAAATTAGGCGGGGTAAAAACTTTGCCCCCTGGAAGATAATCGGCAATTTAGCAAAACCCTTGTACTCAGCCAAAGTCTCCTTGAGGGTTGCCAAGAGAAAATTGCGCACATCATCGGCAGCCCCCACCGCGCCTTGATCGCCATAGGTCACGATGATTTTATTCACGAGAAGTTCAAAACCAACCTTTGCCAACATGAGTTTCCATGGTCGAGAAAACTGTTCCTCCTCCGGGAGGGTATCCACCATGGCAAGGGGCGGAATATGAGTATAATTGTATTGATATTTTTCTCGCTGTGCGGCGAGACCCTGATCAGTGGTGTTGTAGATTGCTGTCATGGTTTTGCGAAAAGTACGAGATTTACGAAGTTTATGAAATTGTAGAGTTGTCTCATTGTAAGCAAAGTATAGTCAGGGAGATGTTGAGAGAAGCTTAGTTTTGCGAGACTGCAACAATGGTTTGAGGTTGCTTGATCTGGCTGGAGGGGGATTTTCTGGGAGAGCAAATGTTTTGGTGGGTTTTGGCGATCGCCCATCCCGTATAATCAAGTCTGAAAAAATCTGTCATAAAAAACACAAGAGTTTGGTAATGGGTAAAATCGCGTGGGTCTTTCCGGGTCAAGGGTCGCAGGCTGTGGGCATGGGGGTAGATCTTGCCGAGCATCCCAGCGCCCAGGCTAAATTTGCAGAGGCGGATGCCATTTTGGGCTGGTCAGTCCTTGAAAAATGCCAAGGGGACGAAGCGGAACTGTCCCGCACTCTATATACTCAGCCTTGTTTATATGTGATTGAAGCGATTCTGGCGGATTTATATCGGGATCAAGCGGGTACTGTCGATTTTGTGGCGGGACATAGCTTAGGGGAATATTCTGCGTTGTATGCGGCGGGGGTTTATGATTTTGCCTCTGGGTTGAAATTGGTGCAAAAACGTGCACAACTGATGGAACAGGCGGCTGGCGGCAAGATGGCAGCCATGATGAAGTTTGACCGTCAGGAACTCCTCGACAAAATCGCCGCAACGGATGGGGTTACCCTCGCCAATGATAATAGTGCGGAACAGGTTGTTATTTCGGGTACACCGGAGGCGGTGGATGAGGTAATGAATTCGGTCAAAGCAAAACGGGCGATCGCCTTGAATGTGTCCGGCGCATTCCATTCCCCCTTCATGGCGGAAGCTGCCGAGCAATTCGAATCCGTCCTCGCAGCAGTCGAATTTGCCGATGCCAAAATTCCAGTCTTGTCCAACGTTGATCCCGCACCAGAAACAGCCGCAGCAGCCCTCAAAGAGCGATTACAACGACAAATGACGGGTTCTGTCCGTTGGCTAGAAATTATGAATAATCTCAATGCGTTGGAGGTTTCAGAGGTGGTGGAGGTTGGTCCCGGTAAAGTTTTAACTGGACTCATTAAACGCACCTGTAAAGATATGGAAACGCAAAATATTAATACCCTTGCAAGTATTGTTTAGGGTATTGTTTAATCGTTAATGTTTAATTCTTTTGGAGATTTTCTTTAAAAATTGTCGCCCAAAAAAGCTCAGGTGATCGCCTCCCGATAAACCATAGGGAGGCATTTTTTTTAGATACAATAAAATCACCGGAATCTAGCCAATTTCAGTCAATCTAAAATCATTCACAATGTTTACAGAGACTCAAAACAACTTAGCGCTAGATTTTGCTAAAAAACTCGTCAACAGAAATTACTCTGCTGCCCATGATTTGCTGAGTCACGAGCGAAAAGTATCATGCTCCATTACTGATTTGCAAAGTATGTTCGAAGCGATGATCTCGCTGGACTGGGGTGAGGTCAACCCCCTAGAACTACATACAGATCCACTATTTGCTGAAATGTTTATCTATGTGGTTTTGGGGGGAGACGGTTACTCAGAAGCGATTTTCATCTATTCATTCACCACAGAAAATAAACAAGATAAGATCAATGTTCGCCAATTCAAGTATGAAGTGCAACAGGTTCTGATGATGACAGCAAGAATACTTCACTCGGAGTGCGATAGTCAAGCGATTTTCTTGGTCGATTATTAATTAAATCTACCACCTTATTCAACTC
>JBIKYI010000347.1:0-4093 GCA_044355355.1 Limnothrix sp.
CTAATCCCAGACAAATCCACAGAAGTGGCAGTTGGTGAAATGACAACCAACTTCCCTGCCTCATACATCCGTATCGCCGCCAGGGTTTTATCACTAGAGAGATGCCCAATCACCCCAACACTTCTGGCAAATCAACCCACTGTTGTGCCAATTGCGCCGCCCGTTGAGGATCCTTGCCATCATCACCAATCACAATACGCAGGGCATTACCTTGATCGACAAATTGCTTTTGGGCTTGAGCCACTCCCCGCAAGATCTCCTTTGACCACTGTGCATCGTTTTCATCTCCCAGGGAAATCACAACAGCCAGGGTCACGGCGGCTGGTTTTTGACTGACCCTTGCATTATTGAAATAAATCAATGACTCCGGATCTCGTGCTTCTTCATTCCATGATTGCAGGAAAAACCGTTGGGCAGCGGCATAATCCCCTCGGCGGTAGGCGGCAATGCCCTGGAGTTTAAGGGGGAGGCGATCGCCCTGGAACATCAACTTGTCCCCCATACTCATCCCGGCAATGTCCAGGGTTGGTGACAACTTTGTGCTTGTGCTCCCAGTCTGTTCCACTAGCTGGCGCTGCATTCTCAACCACTGTATTGATCCCACCACTGCCCCGCCCAAGGCGATCGCCACTACGCCCGATAAAACCAGGACTCGATACTTGGTGATGCGGAAATTCATGACCATTAAGTTAAGACTCCCACTAACCCATAAACCCCCAAAACAGAAACTCCCATCCTTTCGACTCTAATTTATCCCCATTCCCCCAGCCCAAGACCACCAGAAAAATTCACACCAGAACCGCAACATTAAATAGAAATTTGATCGATTTGACCACCATTTGTCCCTGAATTTATCCATAATCCACACAAAACATTGGCAGTCTCGACATTTTAGCCCCGATTGACCCACTTCGATTCCAGTGCATATACCTATGAGGGAATCGAAAGAAGTCTTATACTGGTTTAAATAACGTAAAATTCCAACTCAAGAACTACGAGGTATTACCCTATCCGTGTTTGTCCTCTCTGGCTATGAATATTTCTTAGGGTTTTTGTTGGTCAGTAGCCTTGTACCGATCCTTGCCCTAACCGCATCCAAACTCCTCCGTCCCAAAGGCGGTGGTCCCGAACGTAAAACCACCTATGAATCCGGTATGGAACCCATTGGTGGCGCGTGGATTCAATTCAATATCCGCTACTACATGTTCGCCCTCGTCTTCGTCGTCTTCGACGTGGAAACCGTTTTCCTCTACCCCTGGGCTGTCGCTTTTAATCAACTTGGGCTACTCGCCTTTATCGAAGCGCTGATCTTTATCGCTATCCTCGTCATTGCCCTCGTATATGCCTGGAGAAAAGGAGCCTTAGAATGGTCATGAATTCCCCATCATTTGAACAACAACAGACAGATAAGATTCTTAACCCGATGGCGCGATCGCAGGTCACCCAAGACCTATCCGAGAATGTCATCCTCACCACAGTAGACGACCTCTACAACTGGGCAAGACTATCTAGCCTCTGGCCGCTTTTATATGGCACAGCCTGTTGCTTTATTGAGTTCGCAGCCCTACTCGGTTCCCGTTTTGACTTTGACCGTTTCGGTCTTGTACCCCGTTCCAGTCCCCGCCAAGCGGATCTCCTGATTGTTGCAGGTACAGTCACCATGAAAATGGCTCCTGCCCTCGTGCGTCTCTACGAAGAAATGCCCGAACCCAAATATGTCATTGCCATGGGTGCTTGTACCATCACTGGCGGCATGTTCAGCAGCGACTCAACCACCGCAGTGCGTGGCGTAGACAAACTGATCCCCGTCGATCTCTACATTCCTGGTTGCCCTCCCCGTCCCGAAGCCATCATTGATGCGGTGATTAAACTGCGCAAAAAGGTTTCCAACGAAACAATCCAAGAACGGGCAGTGATGACGGAGCAAACCCACCGTTATTACAGCACCGCCCACAATATGAAGGTGGTTGAGCCGATCTTAACCGGGAAATATCTCGCCACAGGCACATGGACATCTCCCCCCGCTGCCCTCACCGAAGCGATGGGCATGCCTATCCCCCCAGCACTATTGACAACCAAGCAGAAGGAGGAAGCCTAGAATGCCAGAAGAACAACAAAACCCGTCGCCAGAGGCTGCAATTGTTGAGGCTGGGGCGGTTTCCCAATTGCTCTCGGACAATGGTTTTGCCCATACTGCCCTAGAACGGGATCACTCAGGAGTTGAGATGATTCGGGTTGATGCCGATCTTCTCATTCCCCTCTGTACAGCGCTGTATGCGTTTGGGTTTAATTATCTCCAATGCCAAGGAGCCTATGATCTGGGACCTGGCAAGGAATTGGTGAGTTTTTATCACTTGGTCAAGTTGGGTGATGATGTCACGGATCCTGAGGAGGTGCGGGTCAAGGTCTTTTTACCGCGTGAAAATCCGGTGTTGCCTTCGGTCTACTGGATCTGGAAGGCGGCGGATTGGCAGGAACGGGAATGCTATGACATGTATGGCATTGTCTATGAGGGTCATCCTAATCTCAAGCGTATTTTGATGCCGGAGGATTGGATTGGCTGGCCGTTACGCAAGGATTATGTGTCGCCTGATTTTTATGAGCTACAGGATGCCTATTAGGACAACTTAGGTATTCGGAATTTTACGTAACACCTCTAGGAATGGGGGTGTTTTTTGTTGGTTTGTTATTCATCGATGGAGGCAAGGTAGCGTTCGATCAGGAGGATGGCGACAATATCGTCGATCGCCCTGGGGGGGAGTCTCATGCCTTGGGGGATTAATTTCTGGGGAAAGCTGGGGGGATACATCTCCCAGTAACGGACACGGGCTTCCATGGTGCTGTTGCGTTCGTTAATGAGGGCGATCGCCAGGGGGGGAGTAAGTTCCAGTTGGAGACGTTGTTGCCAAGCCTGGGAAGTGGTCTGGTTACCCATGACGAGCAATGAGATGTCATATTCCTGGCGTAACGAATTGACTATCTCGATCACATCAGAGGAGAGGATGACCTGATGGCACAAAATTTGCCTCGCATCATCCATCACGGCAACACCGCATTTATCACGACCGGGATCGAAGCCTAAATAAACTGTCATGTTCTAGGTTTTTGTTTTATTGGTCATGGAAAGTCATAGAAAAATATGCTGTCACCCTATGAATGGCGATTGATGCTGTTAGATCGCTTGCGGGATTTGTCCCCGTAAACCTATCTTACCCAAATCTTTTTATCTATCTGTCCCCTCTTCTCGACAGCGATTTGCCGAACTATTCATTTTCTTCACTATTGTCTAAAACTATCTTCTAAAAATCACTTTGCCATTACTCAGGGCAACTAATTCCAGCCTTAGGGGGCCAGCATTGTCGGTATCCTGGAGGGCGATCGCCCGGATATCGGTAATGGGCACAGTGGATTGATTAATCTCCGTAGCAAAGGCTGTGATATGGGTTAACTCGCCATCCTGCACCTGAATATCACCGAGGACACCCGCTTGACGGGCACGGAATTGGGCTGCCCCCAGGAGAAAATCAATGGGGCGACGGGCAGCGGCAGGATTTTGGGTACTCAGATCTTCGAGGGACAGGGAGGCAATGATCTCGCCCCTGGCAAAAATTTGTTGGCGCAGTACCGCATCGGAAAAAACCTGCACCTGATTTTCACCCCGGAGGTAATTTCCTGCTGAGAGGATCCGCACGACATAATCTTTGCCGTCCTGAATTTTTGCCACTAGCTCTTCCACTTGGCTATTGGTAATCATCACGACCCGGTCATTTTCGTCGATGTCGGCGGGATCGGTGGCGGCGATCGCATTGCGGTTGGCTTCCCGTAAAAGTTGATCGATGGCTTGTTTGGCCACATTGCGATCCAGAATGCGCACCACCCCAAATGCCAACACTTCCCCGGTGGTCAGGGCAACGTTCCCACTGCGAAAGTTAATGTAACTCGCCTGTAGGAGATCGACTTGATCCTGTAGACGGGTAATTTGGGTTTCAACATTTTTTAAAACTTGATCCTTATCGGCGATCGCCTCATCCAGATTGGCAATAAGTTGATCTCGATTACTGATTTCCTGCTGGAGGGTATCACGCTGACCCGT
>JBIKYI010000350.1:0-4082 GCA_044355355.1 Limnothrix sp.
TGCCCGTCAACTCATCGAAAAATCATTAACATGGCAACAACAAACCCAGCGACTCATCCAGTATTTTCAGACTGCTCTAAAACAATATTAATTAATCTTATTTTGATATTTTAATTAATAGCATTCTCAAAATTTATAGAGTTTTTATAAAATCTGTCTAGAGTCAATTAAAAAAGCAAAGCTCGTAAAATCAAAACACAAGCACATATTCTCTAGGGTCGTAGCATAACAATGGCAAAGCCTAGCTTTTTCCTCAAACCTTCATTACCAGGAACTATTGCTCTGTTAGTGAGTATTGCTGTTGCCTACGCATCATTTCCCTCAAAAGTAATTTCCTCCGAAATGGCAAGTGCCGCTGCGATTCCCGTGGGTATTGGTTATTTAATCAGCATTTTATTTGACATCCGCGATGGTGGTCTGCGGAACTTATTTAGAACCGATTTACTTTGTTTAGTGGGTATTTATGCTCTTACCCTGGCAGAATTTCTCTTTCCCCAAGAGATTTTCAACACCATGGTTGATACCTTTGAAACTAGCCTCGCCTTACAGATGACATTACCAGGTATTGCTGCATTGGCGATCGGTCGTCATTTTGTGCCAGCCAAAGAAATGAAGTCAAAATTTTTGACATTAAATGATTTGTCTGATGACTCTCTCTTCAAGATTGTTGCAGTGTGCACCTTTATGGGTTTTTTGTACATGCTAATCGCCGTGAATTTCAAATTATTTGGCGATAAAAGTTTGATTTATCACCTAATGGGAGCGCGTTTTTCACAACCTTGGAGTCGGGGGAGACTAGGTGGATTTGGGACATTGCTTAATGAATTTGGTTTATTACTTTATGCCGTCCCCCCATTAGCAGGTGTGATTATCAATCGTTGGAAATCCTTTCCAAAACTTCAGTTTATACTCGCCTTGTTGATGTTTTTTTTGACTATGTTTCAAGGTATTTCAGGGGGGACAAGAAATGTTTTCATCTCCTATATGGCAACTTTTGTGATGGGCTATTTTCTCACGGTTAAGAAAAATACAATCATTAATACCATTTTTCCTTTAATTTTGAGTGTTTGGTTCATTGGTTTTGCCTCGTATCATATGTTGGAATTCCGCACGATGGGCTTGAGAAAATATTTAGAGAATAGAGTGTATGCCACTGGAAGCACCCGCGAAACATTAGCTGTGGACTATAACCTTGCTTCCATGGGAAAAATAGCATCTAATGTACCTTCTGTTTATGCTTTTGCTGGTCCCGAAATTATTACGTGGTCAATTGTTAAACCGATTCCCCGTGCTTTTTGGCCGAGTAAACCAGAGGGTTTAAGCATTAGTTTGGAGGAAATGGCAGGGGCGGGTGGGTGGACGATCGCCATTACCTTTATTGGGGAAGCTTATGTCACGGCGGGACTACCAGGAGTTCTGCTCATTTCCCTGGGATTTGGGGCATTGGCCGCTTGGTGGAATCGGATGGCGATCGCCTCCCAAACGGATTATGGTTTGGTGGTGTATGCCTTGGGCTTTTTTGCGGCGGGTTTAACGATGCGGAGTATGCTGTGGTTAACGACGGCGGCATTGCCTGTAATTGCCCTTGTCCTTTTTCGGAAGTATGGGCCATTTAAGTAATCTAGAGATTTGTAATCTAGGCTTATGTTTGTGCCCCGGAGCGATCGCCCATAACTGAGACCAAACCAAAGCCAGTGACTGAGTTAATGACCAAGCCCATGAAAATTCTCCATGTGATTCCATCGATTAGTGCGGATATGGGGGGACCGTCCCAGGTGGCGTTGAATTTGGTGAAGTCCTTGCGAGATCTGGGTCAGGAGGCGGAAATTCTGACGACGAATTTTGGTATGGGTGATGTGCCGTTGGGCGATCGCACAGATTATCTTTTCGACAGCACTTTAAATTTATCTGTACCCGTTTGGTTCATGTCCTACGATCCGCCCAACTTGAAAGAGTTTATTTTCTCTAGGGCAGCAACCGCTTGGCTGTGGCGCAATTTAGAAAACTATGATGTGCTGGATCATCATTATTTATTTTCCTATCTACCTACCTGCGCGGCGGCGATCGCCCGGTTCAAAAAAATCCCCTACACCGTCCGCACCATGGGACAACTCACCCCCTGGGCATTGGCGCAAGGCAAAGCCAAAAAACAAATTTATACCGCATTATTAGAACGAAAAAATTTAGCCAAAGCCGCTGCCATCCACTGCACAGCCAAAGGTGAAGCCGCCGATGTCCGAGCCTTTGGGATCCAAACCCCGACTATTACTTTGCCCCTGGGCGTGAACATCCCTGAGGCGATCGCCGATGCTCCAGCAAAATTACGCTCCAAATATGGCATCGCACCCAATATTCCCATCATTCTGTTCCTCTCCCGACTCCACTACAAAAAACGACCTGATTTATTACTGCGATCGCTGGCAGATCTACGGAATGCTGCCGAGCCATTTTTTGCCATCTTTGCCGGGACAGGCGAACCCGAATATCTAGAAGAACTGCAAACCCTCACCCAAGAGTTAAACCTAGACCAACAGGTGATTTTTCCCGGTCTCATCACAGGCGAAGACAAAGAATGTCTGTTGCAGGGGGCTGATCTCTTTGCCTTGCCCTCCTTCTCTGAAAATTTTGGCATAGCCGTCGCCGAAGCCATGGTTGTCGGTTTACCCGTAGTGATTACGCGAGGTATTCAGATTTCCCCAGAGATTGAAGCCGCCCAGGCTGGCACAATTATCGATGACACCCAAACGTCCCTCACAGCGGCTTTGCTGGATCTTCTGCGATCGCCCGAAAAACGTCGCGCCATGGGAGAGCGGGGTCAACATTTTGCCCGCACAACCTACTCCTGGTCGGCGATCGCGCATCAATTAATCGACGAATACACTAAGATCCAGCAACAAAACCCGCAGCATTTAGGGTCATAACCAAGTGGAAGCAGCAGTGAAGTACCCAATAACTAACAATAGTCAGACATAAATCCGTGCAACCGCACCAATCCTACCTAAAAACCATGGTAATCCTGCCAGTCTTGATTGCAACCCATGTTCCTTAGAGTTGTACTTTTGGGGAGATGTTTTTGCATTTTTACTGATTGATGGTCAAATATGCTCATTTCAATCCATGTCTCCTTAACTGGGTAATAACCCCAAGATAATAATGCTGTATCAACTAATTACGGAGATATAAAAATAAAATATATCGCAAGATCTTACTCAATCTTCATAATTGCTGATTACATAAAGAAACAGTAAAGAACCATTAAAACTTCTCTTGTGTAAAGCTAAGATGAAGAACTTCATATTGACATGAAATCTTTGTATAGCAGTCTTTTCAGCCGTAGACAATTAAAATAAACGACTTGTTTTTCCTCTGGAATTTAAAGTTTATATGAAGACAAATTAGGGTTCTACTTAAGCAGGAACACATAGGTAAAAAAATGAGTTCATGAACTATTTACTTGGATAATTTTATGGGTATACTGTTAAGTAAGATACGAAAAAACAACAGTAGACAGTCGAGCCAAACATGAAGCGCAGCTTTCTTTCTCTTGCTCTGTTCTTGCCCTCAGTTGTTTCATTCGTTGAAATCAATGAATTGCACAGGGTATCTGGCTATTCAAACCCTTGAAGTTTAGTTTTATTTGAAGTCTAGGTTTAGTAATGAACAATAAATTTTTGTTAGGGGCGATCGCCCTCGGTGCAATGACAATCGGCTCTGCTGTTGTTACTCCAGAAGCACAGGCTTTCTCCTTGGCTGCTTCTTCCTTAGAAACCAATGGCAACCCCGATGCAGACGCATCCTGGTATGACATTAGCCTCGCAACTAATGGCGATGGTACAGCAACCTTTAGTTTGTCTAATCTTGTTGCTGCTGGCAACGGTACAAAAATTTCGACCGTTTACTTTGGAGATGACAACTACTTTGCTTCCATCTTCAAGACAGACTATGTAAGTTTTGCTGGTTCGACAACTCCTGGAACAAACTATTCCTTTGACTGGACGGCAAGTGGCGGTAGTCAAATTTCCAATAACAATGGTGGCGCTTGGCAAGTATTGGCAGAAGCAGATCCTGCCACTGGCAGTAAT
>JBIKYI010000217.1:0-5530 GCA_044355355.1 Limnothrix sp.
TTTGCGTCTGTCTCAACCGCGCTTAACTATATTAACCATACATCCCAAAGATGTCAATACCTTTTTCCAAATTATTTTTCACTTTGGGACAGGTATTCCCTGAAACTCACTCACAGCAACGCCTTCAGCGGAAAAAGTTTTTCAACTTCCCTCCTTCACTCTCTCCACATTACACAAGTTAGTACCCTCGCTCTATTAAAAGACCCCCCATCATTAATTTGACAGGGGGTTTCTTTTCGCTAATACCTAATGAGGATTAGCTGAGGATTTCGGCTAGTTGGTTTTGTTCCCAGAGCTGTTTATAGAGTCCATCTTGGGTTAGTAGTTCTTCGTGGATGCCTGTTTGGACGATTTTGCCGTGATCCATAACGAAGATGCGATCGCCTTTTGCGGCGGCGGATAGTTGGTGGGTAATAAAGATCACGGTTTTGGTTTGGGGGGAGTTGGCGAGGTATTCGAGGATTTCGGTGGCGGTGCGATTGTCTACGCTGGAAAGGGCATCATCGAGGATGAGGACGGGGGCATCAATCATAAAGGCACGGGCGAGGGCACTGCGTTGTCTTTGTCCGCCGGATAGGGTGATGCCTCGTTCGCCGACTAGGGTGTTGTATTGTTTGGGAAAATTGAGGATTTCGCTGTGGATCTGGGCTTGTTTAGCGGAGGACTCAATGTGGGGCTGGGTACTGCCGGGTAAACCGTAGGCGATGTTTTCGCGGATTTGTGAGCTGAAGAGGAAGCTTTCCTGGGGAACGTAGGCGATCGCCCGTCTAAGATCTTCTAAACGAATTTGGGTGATGTCCTGTCCATCGAGGAACAGTTGTCCGGGTTCGATGTCAACGAGACGGGGTAGGGCGTTGGCTAATGTGGATTTGCCTGCGCCGATAGAACCGACGATAGCAATGGTTTCGCCGGGTTCGATGGTAAAGGTGAGGTGATCTAGGGCGAGGCGATCGCCTGTGGGGTAACGGAAGGAGAGGTTTTTGGCGGCGATTTTACCCTTGATGGTGTTGGGATCTAGGGCGATCGCCTTGTTCGTGTCTTGGATTTGGGGGGTATTGTCTAAGATGGCTTCGATACGATCAATGCTGACTTCCCCCCGTTGGTAGGAAGTGATGGTAAATCCTAGTAAAGCGGTAGGAAAGACTAAGCGTTCAACGAGCAAAATGAGGGCGACAAAATTACCGATGGTTAATTCTTCAGCGGCGATCGCCTTCGTCCCAAATGCCAACAGCACTAACAGACTGACATAGGAAATGCCTTCAATAATGGGAAAGAGAAGATTACGGGTGCGGGCAAGGCTGAGATTCGCCTGGAGTAACTTTTGGTTGCGCTGTTGAAAGGCTTGTAGTTCGTTGTCCTCTTGGGCATAGATTTTGATCAGGGAGATGCCGCTCATGTCCTCTTGGATCAACTGACTCAGTTCGGATAACTCTTCCTGGACATTTTTTTGCTCCTCCCTAAGACGCTCACTGAACAGTTGCACGGTTAATAACATCGCAGGATAAACGGCGATCGCCATGAGACTCAATTTGCCATGGAGCGACAACATCACAGGCAAGGTCATCACATAGGCAAATAACGTATTCGCAAGACTCAGGACAGAAAAACCTAGCAGGCGACGCACATTATCCACATCACTTGTGGCACGGTTGATCAAATCCCCAGAAGACTGATTCGCAAAATAAGCAGGTTCTAAGGTGAGTAGATGTTGAAAAATTTTCTGCTTCAGGTCAAATTCAACTTGCCGTCCAACCCCAAAGATCGTAATGCGCGATGCCATCCGAATCACCCCCATCACGGAGGCTAGTACCAACATTAACAGCACTGCGCGGGTTAGGGTTGGTAAACCGACTTCTGTGCGTAGTGAATCGATTGTGTCACTCAGGATTAGCGGCAGGTAAACCCCCAAGCCATTGACCACCAATAAAGCAATCACCCCTAAATAAATGTCTTTTTTGTAGGGAATTAGGTACGCCAGAAGCCTCCGTAAGCGAGAAGAAGCAGCCATGAAATCTTGTAGTATCCAGAATGTTAATGGCTATATTGTGACTGAATTGTGACGGAAAAGGCTTCTACTTTGGCAAGTGAGTCGGTTAAACGGGGAAATTAGGGTTCAAAGATGGGGTGAGACAGGTGTAATCGGCTAGCGCGATCGCCCTGATGTTCGAGTTGCGGTAGTAAGGGCAAATGGACTTTGACTTTATGTTGTTGTTCCAGTTGAAGCTGTTTGGGTTGATAGATGCGAGATGTGGGGAAGACCAGGGTCTGAAAGTGGCTGAGATTTTGACCGTATAATTCGGCATGTCCGGTCATAAGGTAGCCATCGGGAGGGAGTGTCTGGTGAAATTTGTTGAGGAGTTTGGCGATCGCCTGGGCTTTGAGGTGAATACAAACATGACGACAGAGGATCAAATCTGCGGGGGCAAATTTGGTGGGGATACCTTCTTCCAAAAGGTTAACATGCTGAAATTGCACCAATTGGCGAAGCTGGGGTTTAACGCAGAATTGTGCAGTCTCTAATTGGTCAAAATATTGCTGTTGGTACTCACAATCCAGACCACGGAACGACCAACCATAGTATTTTCCCTGTTGGGCAATCTTGAGGGCATCCCAGTTAATATCGGTTCCCCAGATGTTGATTTCCCATTGTTCCAGGTCGGGAATGAGTTCTGTCAGCAGGATGGCAAGAGAATAGGCTTCTTCTCCAGTGGAACAGCCGACACTCCAAATGTTTAATTGCTTTTGGGGCGATCGCCGCTGGATCAGTTCCGGCAAAATATGGGTACGCAGCAACCCAAATTGACCTTGATCGCGGAAGAAAAAACTCTCAGTGTTGGTGATTGCAGCGATCAAGGGCTGCCAATAGGGGGAATGGGTTGGTCTGGCGGTCAAGAGTTGACAGTAATCGGTACTGGTCAGACAAGCGAACTGCCGCATCTGGGTGATAATTTCTGACCCAAATCGTTCAAATTCCTGGGTTTCAATACGTATGCCGAGGCGATCGCCTACTAAAGCGCGAATTCTCTCAAAATCGCGGGGCGATAATTGCGGCTCGAATACGTTAGTCGGTAATGCATACATTTCCGAATTGTAATGATGCTGCCCTAAAACTACAGTGATCCAGATCGCAAATTTGCTTAAATTATGTTAATCACTGAAAAACGACGGGGTGTGAAAAGCATCAGATGAAAATTATCGGTTTGATGAGTGGCACGTCGGTGGATGGTATTGATGCAGCTTTGGTCAACATTGAGGGGACAGCGGCAAATTTAACTCTGGAACTGCTGGGATTTCAGACCTATGCCTATCCAGCAAAATTGCGAGCACAAATTTTAAAGGTTTGTGGCGGTCAAGCCATGAGTTTAGAGGACTTTGCCAGTCTAGATGATCAGATTGCAGCGGTTTTTGCAGAGGCGGCGATCGCCATCCAAGAACAATTTGGGCAGGCGGAACTCATCGGTTCCCATGGGCAAACGGTCTTTCATCGCCCACCACATCCGGGTTTAGGTTTTAGTTGGCAATTGGGTAGAGGGGAGGCGATCGCCCATCTCACCAAGCGAACAACCGTCAGTAATTTTCGACGGGCAGACATTGCCGCAGGTGGTCAGGGTGCGCCCCTCGTCCCCAAAGTAGATGCCTATCTACTCGCCCATCCCACCAAACATCGCTGTGTACAAAATCTCGGTGGCATTGGCAATGTGACCTATTTACCACCGAAAAGCCAGCCGGATTGGGAAAATGCGGTGATTGGTTGGGATACGGGACCAGGGAATGTGTTGCTTGATTTGGCAATTCAAAAATTAACCGATGGTCAGCAAGCCTATGATCAGGACGGCATCTGGGCAGCACAAGGCACACCACATCCCGATTTAGTCCAGGATTGGCTCACGGATCCCTTTATTCACCAAGCGCCCCCGAAATCCACGGGGCGGGAATATTTTGGGGTGTCATTCCTAGAAAAATGTTGGCAACAGGCACAACGGTTAAACTTAACCGAAGCGGATTGGTTGGCGAGTTTAACGGAATTTACGGCGTTGACGGTGGTAGAAAATTATCGTCAGTTTTTGCCGCAGATGCCGGATGAAATTTTGCTCTGTGGGGGGGGCTGTCGTAATGGTTATCTCCGCGATCGCCTCCAAATTGCGGCGGGTGGCATTCCCGTCGGGGCAACCGATGAAGCCGGGATTAATCACGATGCGAAGGAGGCGATCGCCTTTGCGGTCTTAGCCTATTGGCGCTATGTCTACAATTTTCCGGGGAACTTACCGAAAGTCACGGGCGCAAGTTGTCCCATGTTACTCGGCGAAATCCATGAACCATTAAGCGGAGCAATAGTCTGAAATGGAGACACAGCGAGGGGGCGACAAGGCGAAGGAGTGACTTCATTTAGCCAAAAAGCTTGGCGACAAAACCATCTCCATTTCACCGCGTCCCCTTGTCTCCCTCTCTCCCAGCCTCCCTAACTTAAACGGCTCCCAACAACGCTGCCATGAGCGCTTTTTGGGCATGCATCCGGTTTTCGGCTTGATCCCAAATTTTTGACTGTGCCCCTTCCATCACTTCTTCCGTAATCTCTTCGCCTCGGTGGGCGGGTAAACAATGGAGGGCGATCACCTCCTTATCTGCCACTGCCATCAATTCACTATTCACCTGATAGGGCTGGAAAATAGGAATCCGCGTATCCGCCAGATCCTCCTGTCCCATACTTGCCCAGACATCGGTATAGAGAGCATGGGCATTCTCTGCGGCTTCTTTGGGATCATTCGTAATTAAAATTCGGGAACGCTCCCCGGCGATCGCCTTTGCCTGGGCAACAATATCTGGACTCGGTTCATAATCCTTCGGTGTAGCAATATGCACATTCATCCCAACCAACGCACCACCCAAAAGAATCGAATGGGCAACATTATTCCCATCCCCCACATAGGTCATGGTTAGCCCCTCCAATTGACCAAAGGTTTCCTGCATCGTTTGCAGATCCGCCAGCATTTGACAAGGGTGCTCCAAATCCGTCAGGGCGTTAACAATGGGAATTTCAGAACAATCCGCAAATACCTCTAGATCCTGTTGATCAAAAGTCCGAATCGCCAAAATATCGAGATAACGGTTCAGCACCCGCGCCGTATCTTTTAAGGGTTCACCGCGTCCCACCTGGGTACGACTGGGGTTGAGGTCAATGACATTGCCACCGAGTTCATACATCGCCACGCTGAAGGACACACGGGTACGGGTCGAAGCTTTATAGAAGAGTAAACCGAGGGTTTTGGGACAATGGGGTTTAATTTTGCCCTGTTTGAGATCGGCGGCAAGATTGAGGACTTCGATAATTTCTGTAGGGCTTAGATCCGCAATACTCAGAAGATCCCGACCTTTAAGTGAACTCATAATGTTGTTTGTTCCTTCTGTGACGAAAAAATCATTATAAGCCGCGAGTTTCGTGATTTTCCGGTGAATAATCCGGGTTTACTCGTCAAGTCAAGAAATTTTGATGGAATGGA
Organism: Limnothrix sp.; assembly: GCA_044355355.1. Taxonomy (GTDB): domain Bacteria; phylum Cyanobacteriota; class Cyanobacteriia; order Cyanobacteriales; family MRBY01; genus MRBY01. The sequence continues at coordinate 5,499 of JBIKYI010000217.1, forward strand.
TTTTGGCTGTCTAATCTCATCATTGACAGACA
>JBIKYI010000257.1:0-5003 GCA_044355355.1 Limnothrix sp.
TAACTGTCCTTTCTTAAGGGGGATCTGCTGTGGAGAGTATTAAAGTAGGATGGTAGCCACAGTTTAGGCTTGTTTTTAGTTCCTAATTTCAAGAAATATTATGAGTAATTCCGCCTACGCAAATATCCAATCTTTGTCGGAAATTTGGGCGATCGCCGCCGCCAACTATGGGGAGATCGTGGCGCTGCATGATCCCCACAGTCAGCCGGAGGTCAAGATTACCTATCGGCAATTGTGGGCGCAAATTCAGCAGTTTGCAGCGGGATTACAGGCTCTCGGTCTGCAACCAGATGAAAAGGTTGCGCTGATTGCGGATAATAGTCCCCGCTGGTTTATCGCCGATCAGGGGGCGATCGCCACGGGGGCAGCCAATGCGGTGCGCTCCTCCCAGGCGGAAAAGAGTGAATTACTCTACATCTATGAGGATAGTGAAAGCCAATTTTTGATTGTGGAGGATCTCAAAACTCTGCAACGGCTCAGTCCTGAAATTTTTGCGTTACAACTCCGGGCAATTATTTTACTGTCCGATGAGGATACGCCAGAATCTGAGGTTAAAACCCTGAATTTCTCGCAGTTGATGGCATTGGGGGCAAACAGTGAGTTTACACCAGTGCGGCGATCGCCCCAGGATTTAATGACCCTAATCTATACTTCCGGCACAACAGGCAAACCCAAGGGGGTCATGCTCTCCCAAGGTAACCTGATTTACCAAATCCAGAATCTCGACAACATTATCAAGCCCAACCCTGGGGAAACAATCCTCAGTATTTTGCCCACCTGGCATTCCTTCGAGCGCACCGCCGAATACTATTTACTCTCCCAGGGCTGCACCCAGATTTACACCAATATCCGCTACATCAAAAAAGACCTGCAAACCTATCAACCCACCTACATGGTCGCCGTCCCCAGAATTTGGGAATCCATCTATGAGGGCGTACAAAAGAACTTCCGGGAGCAACCCGCCAACAAACAAAAATTGGTGAATTTTTTCCTCTCCCTCTCTAGCGAATATGTCCTGGCAAATCGCATTGCCAATAATCTCAGCCTCGACCACCTCTACGTTTCCGGCGGTGTGAGATTGATCAACAAACTTAAGGCGATCGCCCTTCTGCCGATCCATCTCCTCGGCGAAAAACTCGTCTACAACAAAATCCGCGCTGCCACAGGCGGCAAAATCCGTTACGTCGTCAGCGGTGGCGGTTCCCTCGCCAGCCATATCGATACCTTCTTTGAAATTGTTGGCATTAACATCTTGGTCGGTTACGGCTTAACAGAAACATCCCCCGTCACCAACGCCCGTCGCCCAACCCGCAATCTCCGAGGCAGTTCCGGCGCAGCCCTCCCCGGCACAGAAGTCCGCATTGTCGATCTCGAAACCCGACAAACATTACCCCAAGGACAAAAAGGCTTAGTCCTCCTCCGTGGCCCCCAAATCATGCAGGGCTACTACCGCAAACCCGAAGCCACCGCCAAGGCGATCGACCCAGAAGGCTGGTTTGACAGCGGCGACATCGGTTGGTTAACCCCCCAAGGCGACATCGTACTCACCGGACGCGCCAAAGACACCATCGTCCTCACCAACGGCGAAAACATCGAACCCCAACCCATTGAAGATGCCTGCCTCCGCAGCACCTACATCGATCAAATTATGCTCGTGGGACAAGATCAAAAAGCCCTCGCCGCCCTGATCGTCCCCAACCTCGATGCCCTCGAAACATGGGCAAAGGACAGCAATCTCGGCTTAAAAATACCCAGTCCCGACACCCCCCTAGAAACCTTGCCCCAAACCGATCTCTACAGCAAAGCCGTCCTCAATCTCTTTAAAACCGAAATTAGTCGCGAGATCAAAAACCGCCCCGGTTATCGTGCCGACGATCGCATCACAAACTTCGCCCTCATTCTAGAGCCATTCTCCATTGAAAACGGTCTCATGACCCAAACCATGAAGGTTAAACGTCCAGTTGTCGCCGAGAAATATCAAGCACTGATTGAAAATCTCTATGAGAAAGACTAAATTTTTATATCACAGATTTACTGAGAAATAAGATTTACAACAACTTTAAAGGAATAAAAATCAGCCTCTCCGCCCATAAAGAAAATGCGTCAAAGTCTGACATTAATGCTAACCTAAAAATGTTTTGCTTTGCGCGATTGCACAGACTACACAACTTAGTAAGTTAAGTTACAAGTTAAATTAGAAAATTAAACCCTAGGACAATTCAAATGGACGAAAATCAAGTTCAATCTGTGACCCTAAAGCGTCCCATAAACCTTAAAGTCATCGTCACGCCCCGTTGGAAACAAGAAGTCCAACAACAACTACAGGGACAAATCAGTAATATTGATTCTCAGCTTGAGCAACTTGATGTTCAGGGAAATCGGACAATTAATGAGCTTAAGCAGCAAAGTATTAGTCCCATGCCCCCCCAGGTTACCCAGCAGATTGATAATATTCAGATGCAGGTAAATAAGAAAAAGAGTGAGTTGCTAGAGAAAAAAAATCAAGCTCTCCAACAACTGCAACAGGTACAGACTCTTGAGTTAGATCAGGAATTTTTTCAGGGTCAAATGGAAAGCTACTTCGAGCTTAAAAAAGGCGATAATCTCGTGAAGAAGTTAAATGTAGAAATTATTGTGCGTGATGGTGTCGTTGAAGAAATTCGCGGCGATTTATAATCCATTAATTTTATGACTATATCCCTCTATTTACTATTAATAGGGGGATTTTTTGTCTCTATCTAAGTTGATTGATAAGTTAATTCATGCGGTCATTAACATGAAAATTGGCATTGTTGGTTTGGGTTTAATTGGGGGATCTTTGGCGATCGCCTTCAAAAAAGCGGGCTTAGAAATTATTGGTGTTTCCCGCAAAGCAACAACCTGTGCAACGGCTCTAGAACGTCAAATGGTTGACCAAGCTAGTACAGATTTAAGCATTCTTAATGGTGCAGATGTAGTGTTTCTTTGCACACCAATTGATTATGTCATTCCCACGGCAAAGGCATTAATTCCCCATCTTAAGGCGGAGGCAATTTTAACGGATGTGGCTTCTGTTAAGGGGGCAATGGTGGAGGCGATCGCCCCGTTATGGCAAAATTTTGTGGGTGGTCACCCCATGGCAGGTACGGCAGAACAAGGCATTGATGCCGCTTTAGAGAATTTATTTGTTGGTGCGCCCTATGTTTTAACGCCGATTGAAACAACACCTCAAATAGCCATTGATACCCTCCAATCATTAATTGAAATTCTGGAAAGTCACTTTTATATTTGTGCACCAGATATCCATGATCAATCTGTCGCTTGGATTTCCCATTTACCTGTTTATGTCAGCGCTAGTTTAATTTCCGCCTGTCTGACGGAAGCTAATCCAGATATTTTAAACATGGCAAAATCTTTGGCGAGTTCCGGTTTTCGGGATACGAGTCGCGTCGGCGGTGGCAATCCAGAACTAGGCTTAATGATGGCAACATATAATAAGGCGGCATTAAAGCGATCGATCCATGCCTATCAACAGGAATTAAATCAAGTTATTGAACTGATTGAAGCGGACAATTGGGAGGCGATCAAGGCCTTACTTCAAGAGACCCAAAATCAAAGAGGAACTTTTCTCTAAGGGATTTTCTCTAAAAGAATAGGCTTACAAACTCACTAAATTCAGTCTAAATACCAGGCGATCGCCCCTCATTCCGCAAGATTTAATTTACCTACAGATCATCTGGATTAATACCCAATTCCCGTAACTTTGCGACAAGTTTAACTTGAGTTTGTTCCGCTTGCTCAGCACGTTGTTGTTGTTGCTCAGCGCGTTGTTTTTCCTGTTCAGCGCGTTGTTTCTCCTGTTCGGCACGTTGTTTCTCCTGTTCGGCACGTTGCCTTTCCTGCTCAACTCGTTGTTTTTCTTCTTCAAGTCGCTGCCGTTCTAGCTCAAGAGATTCTTGTCCCCAAAGCAGCAAGTTGCCAGTTTGATCCCACCACCGCAACCAAGTTGTGGTCATTTCTGCTTTTTGACCCCGCCAAGTACCGAGGAATAAACCGATTTCCTCAAGCCAAATACGACCATCTTGATCCAAAGATTGTGCCTGATATCGTCCTTCCACTAAACGATAGACATCTAGTCTAGCTGTTTCGGGTTGAAAAATAGCATAGAGGGGAACCCGCAAAATTTGTTCATAGAAATGCCATTTGCCGTAGGGGTAGTAGGGATTAATAGAATATTCGCCGCCTTCCGTTTCTGAAATGAATTCCATCACAATCAGGGGTTTATCGCCTTCTGCATTGGGGGTGTAACTACGACGAACCAAACCATCTTTTAGAGGTTCCACTTTGGGAATATAGACCCAATCAGGAGCCTTGACGACGGTTTTATCATCGACAGTGGCGCAAATTCCGAAATTTGAAGCAATGAGGCTCGCTTCTAGAATGAGTCCGGCTAATTCTAGGGCTTCCCGCAGGGCGGCGGCTAGGAGAGGTTGTAAGGTACTTTCCACTGGATCATCGGGTAAAACAAAATCGTCTGGTAGCTTTTCCCAGCGGACTTTGGGGGTCGGTTTGGCTGGATTGCTTTGGATCGCTGTCATACGTTTAACCGTAATGCTTCTTTTAATTTTAATCTTTCCTTTGGCGATCGCCCCATGCCTCCTCCTGATCAGTCACATCGACAAAAATCCTGGCTTTGTCTGTGCAAAACCAGGATCAAATCATTAGCCAAAGCTCTAGAAAAAAGAGTGAGCCTACGCCCACCCTAACTGCCTAAACTTCTGTATTTTCCGTGTTCGTCACAGCCCCTAACTCGCCACTAAATACTCATGGATCTGACCACGGCAACGGCGGAGATGGGTCAAAGCTTGTCGCTCCAGTTGGCGCACCCGCTCACGGCTGAGGTTCATACGCTTACCAATTTTGGCGAGGGATAACTCTTTACCATCATCCAACCCAAAGCGCAGAATAATCACTTCCTGTTGTTGGGGGGTTAGATTCGCGATGAGTTCCCGTAAATCCTGCTT
>JBIKYI010000443.1:0-3334 GCA_044355355.1 Limnothrix sp.
GTGTCGGGGGATTCGCCGTCATCTTCGAGCAAATCCATTAACTCTGTATCTTTGTTATCACCGACCCGCACATCTAAGGAAATGGGATGGCGCGAAACATGGAAGAATTCACGAATTTTTTCTGGCTCTAGTTCTAATTCTGCGGCGATTTCGGCGATGGTGGCTGCCCGTCCTAGCTCCTGGGAAAGCTGGCGCTGGGTTTTCTTAATTTTGTTGAGTTTTTCGGTGATATGAATCGGCAGACGGATGGTGCGTCCCTGTTGAGCGATCGCCCGGGTAATTGCCTGACGAATCCACCAATAGGCATAGGTCGAGAACTTATAACCCTTCGTCGGGTCGAACTTCTCCACGCCCCGCTCTAAACCAAGACTTCCCTCTTGGATCAAGTCTAGAAACTCCAAATTACGCTTTTGATACTTCTTGGCGATCGCCACTACCAGCCTTAAATTCGCCTCGATCATCTTCCGCTTTGCCCGTTCACCAACCTTCAACTCACGACGAAGCTGCTTCTCCGTTAAACCCACAGCCTCAGCCCATGTCGCCAAAGAAACATCACAATCAACAGCCGCCCCAAGCTGATCCCGCACCTCCTGGAGACGCATCAATTCCTGCACCTGCTTACCATAGACAATCTCTTCCTCATGGGTGAGCAAAGGCACACGCCCAATTTCCCGTAGATAGGTACGCACCATATCCGCAGAATTCTTGCCGCTATTGGGGTTTTGTTTGAGATTTACTGTAGGCATCTACCGTTACCACTCCTTCCTTAGGTTTAAAAATAAATATGGTGCCGTTATCTAGAACCAACTTACGAACCCTGTTGTGTCCTCAGAATACTGATCCAAATACCGTAGCGATTATTCCGTAAAATTCCGCTATTTTTTTCTGATATTTTTTCGTAACATTGTTCAAATCAATTCAGAATCTCTATCAAGACCCTGCCATTAATGGACGCTGGCGAAAAGCAAAAAGTTTATCAAGATTATTGACGACCTAGTTACTAATTCATTTACCCTCTAATATTCCACTATTTGAACTTTCCTAGAGAAGTACGGAATAGGGTGAAATTACCGAACAATGCAACTGTCTCCATCATGTTATTAACTGATATAAATGCTAGATACATTAACTAAAATGACTGGGCTAGAACGAAGAGAATTTGCTGCAAATGCTTATTGATTAATGGTTTTGGGATTTTTGTACTCCGGTGATGGTGCGAGTTCCGTTGCCTAATTTTAGCCTTTGTTTTCTGATCAATCAAGTGGCTCAACGAGATTTATCACTATTGATAGACATAAATATAGATCTGGATATTGAGATAAGTTTTTAAGCATTTTCTAAGAAATTAAGCTTTTTTCTCAGGCTTTTTTTAGAAAACAAGAATGGGTTAATCTTGAGTTGATCTCCCTTAGATTTTAGCTGAGAATCAGGGCTGGATTGTCTGCATTTTTTGAGATGTAAACTGGGCGGCATTGGGAAAGAATTTTTGGTTGGTAGCGTAGTCTTTTTGGTCGGCAAAAATGCAGAGAATATAGTTTTGTTTACCGTCTGGGGAGGCAATGTAGGCGACTTCATGCCGTCCTTGGGTTGTCCATCCGGCTTTGGAATAGAAGCGGGTTGTGGGGGGCAGTCCTGCGCCGAAGAAGTCTTGGATGGGGTTGAAGTAGTTGTCGGAAGTTTGCCAGTTTTTGCTGAGATCGCGCTGGAGCCATTGGAGCATTTTCTGGCTCGCGTCGGGGGCGATCGCCTGGTGAGTGACGATTTCGTACATCATCCGGGCGGCATCCCAGGCGGAGAGTTGATTACGGATGGGTTGGTCGGGATGGCGGGAGTCGTAGCGCATCTGGAGATCAAAGCCGAGGGGTTCATTGACTTTAATATCGGGGATGGGGTAGGTCTTTTGGGTGATGTTTAGGTTTTGGTAACCGGCGAGGGAAAAAAATAGGTTGAGTTGTTGCCGTTGCATGTACCAGGCTTGGTAATCTTCGGTATTGCCTGCGGCTTGGAAACTGGTACGGGTGATGGCATCGATGATGTGGCTGGTGGCGTTGTTGTCTGATCGCCGGATCATCTGGGCGAGTTCGTCTTGGAAATCGGCTTCGGAGAGTAGTCCCTGTTGAAATTGTCCGTAGAGGGCGACCATCCAGAAGAGTTTGGCAACACTGGCGGGATAGTGGTTCATTTCGGGTTGGTGGTAGGCGATCGCCTTGCGGTTGAGGTCAATCAGGACGATCGACATGGCATCGGGGGGTAATTTAGCGGCGATCGCCAATTCTTTCAGCCCCTCCACAATGACTTGCAGGGATTCGCTGTAGGTTAAATCGGGTTGTTTGGCGACGTTATAGCGATATTTCCAAATTTTTTGCACCGCAACTGTTTTCGTCTGGACAGGCTCCCTGGAAGCAATTTCGGGCAGTAATTCCGTCGTCAAGGGAGCATCGGCTGTGGGCAAGACAAATTCATCGCCTTGTTGTGCCGCTTCTTCGTTGGCGGTGGGGGATGTATTGGGTTTTGGCGGCGTTAATTGTCGGACTAGCCCTAAACCGCCCCCCAAAATGGCGATCGCCACCAGGGAACTCAGCGCCACAAACTGCCAAGGACTCAGCAGCAAATATTGACGACGGCGACGGCGGGGCGGCGGTGATTCTGGCGGTAACTGATTCAAAACACGACAACTAAACGAAAGGGCAAGGAAAAGAAAGGGCAAGGAAAAGAAAGAAAACAACGATCCCCAGAAAGGCAACCTCGGTACAAAAAACGAAGATTGAGCCAAAAGCTCCAGGTAACAGCAACTTGGTGCTCGCCAATTATTGGGTTTTATGTTGAAAAATCATTCCTGCCAAAGCACCTCAAGGGTACGGTAGTCAGCAATCTTCCACAACCCATCCTCAGTGAATTCCAGATTGTATTTCACTAAACGTTGGTCATAGCCACTGGCATCAGTGTCCACATTGTCATTGGCATCGTAAAGCGTCCGTTCCTCGGTCACAATCAGTTGGATCGTGGCATTGCGATCGCCCAGTTGAAAGGCAACAATTTCATCAATTTGTTGACGCTCAAAAATGTAATAAGAGCCATTATTCTCTAACCATTCTACGGAGCTTAAGTTGCCATCATCGCGTTGAATATTGTCCTGGTAAGCAACCCCCGTCAGGATCTCTTTGCCACAGGAACGGTCGTAGGGATAGTCAAATAACTCACTCTTACAACGCAACCAATTCGCAATAATCGCCTCGGCATCATATTCATTGATAGGCAGCACGGGGGGCAAATCAGCCACTGGTGTTTTCTTCTCGAAGGTTTTGGTGGGCGTTTTTTCGGGGGTCGGTTCGGG
>JBIKYI010000349.1:0-4082 GCA_044355355.1 Limnothrix sp.
ATGGCGAATGCGGTGGTTTATCCAGAGGTGGCGATCGGCGACAATACGTTACTCCATGCCAACTGTACGATCCACGAACGGGTGCAAATTGGTAAAAATTGTGTCATTCACAGTGGCGCAGTGATTGGAGCAGAAGGGTTTGGGTTTGTGCCAATGCCGACAGGTTGGTTCAAGATGGAACAGTCAGGCATTGTTGTCCTTGAGGATGGTGTAGAAATTGGCTGCAACAGCGCAGTTGATCGCCCTGCGGTGGGTGAAACACGTATCAAAACCCAGACAAAACTCGATAATCTGGTGCATGTTGCCCACGGTTGTACCATTGGTTCCTATACAGCACTAGCGGCGCAGGTTGGTTTGGCGGGGAGTGTGACCGTTGGTAACCGGGTGTTGTTGGCGGGTCAGGTGGGTATTTCCAATGAGGCAAACGTCGGCGATGGGGCGATCGTCAGCGCACAAGCTGGCGTTCATAGTCGTGTCCCTGCTGGCACAATCGTCTCTGGCACACCGGCTATTCCCCATGCCCTGTATAAGGAGGTTTCGGCAATTACCAAACGGTTACCTGCTATGTACAAGATATTCCGCAAACTTAAAGACTAAATAACTGCGGTCTGGGGGCTGACAATAAATAACGGTTCCCTACTTTGACTCAGATGCTCAATGGCAGCATCCATCAGGGCATGACCCTCGGCGACGCTATTGATTTTACTCAGGCGATCGCGGAGTTCTGCTGCCCCCGCAAAATCCTTGCAATACCAAGTCAAATGTTTACGGGCTTGGAAAATTCCTTTTTGTCCCTTATAAACCCACAGTCCATCTAGATGCTCTTTAGCACATTGCAATAGTTCAATGGCAGTGGGTTGGGGCATTTTTTCCCCCGTGCGCAGAAAATGGTCAATTTCGCCAACTAAAAAGGGATAGCCCAAGGTTCCCCGCGAACACATCACCCCATCGGCTCCGGTTGCCTGCAAACAGGCGATCGCCGACTCCACCGAAAAAATATCCCCATTGGCAATCACCGGAATCGTCAGCACCTCTTTCACCTGGCGAATCCAATCCCACTTGGCTTTACCTTTATAACCCTGCTCCCTGGTGCGACCATGTACCGTGAGCATTTGTGCCCCTGCCGCCTCCAGACGACGCGCAAAATCGAGGATGGTAATCTCATCATCCGTCCAACCAATGCGGGTTTTTACCGTCACCGGAACTGCTACCGCCGCCACTACTGCCTCCACAATGGCGATCGCCACATCCGGTTGCCGCAATAGAGAACTGCCCCCACCCTTTTTCGTAATTTTATTCACCGGGCAACCCATGTTGATATCAATCGTCTGTGCCCCTTCCGCCACCGCCTTTTGCGCCGCTTCCCCCATAAAATCAGGGCGACAATCAAACAACTGAATACTGACCGGTTGCTCCCCCGGATCAAGCTCCATTAACCGGGGCAACGCCGCCAAATGATGAATTTCTTTCGCATTCACCATCTCCGTATACATCATCGACAACGGCGCATAACGACGCACCAATCGCCGAAACACCAGATCCGTCACCCCAGAGAGGGGCGCTTGCAACACACGACTCCGGAAGACCACAGAACCCACCACCAGGGGAGATCGCCACCGTGCCAATTCCGCCGAAGTAACCTGCTGCATCTAGATCAAACTACTCTCAAAAGCAGCACTCATGAAGGGTGAACTTTCAAATTCCTGAGCCGTCACCGGATAACTAAACAAAAAGCCCTGCATTTCATCACAACCATGTTGCTTCAAGAAAGCCAACTCCTCCTGACTTTCAACCCCCTCCGCAATCACCTTCAAATTCAACTCATGGGCCATCGTAATGATCGCCGTCATAATGGCAGAATTCGTCTCATTCGTATGAATCTTATGCACAAAGGAGCGATCAATCTTGATCTTATCAAACGGGAATTGTTGCAGATAACTCAGGGAAGAATAACCCGTCCCAAAATCATCGATCGCCACAGATAACCCCAGAGTTTTTAAAGCCTTCAGACGACGAATGGCTACCTCAGCATTTTGAACCAAAGTACTTTCCGTCAACTCTAATTCCAAATATTTAGAATCGATATTATTCTCAATCAAAAATCGACTTAAACGCTGGTGAAGATTGAGTTGATTAAACTGTCTTGCCGATAAATTAACCGACATTGAAAAACCAGATAGACCATTTTCCTGCCAAATCCGCAATTGCCGACAGGATTGCTCCAGAACGAATTCACCAATTTCTTCGATTAAGCCCGTTTCCTCCGCCAAAGGAATAAACTGCTTCGGAGTCACAGAACCTCGCGTCGGATGATACCAGCGGGCTAACGCCTCAGCACCAGTAATTTTACCGGTCTGTAGGTTCATTTTGGGCTGGTAGTGAACTGCCAACTCATTCCGTTCTAGGGCATAGCGTAGATCGGTTTCTAGGGAAATTAAATTAGATTTACCCACATTAAGGGCGGCGGAATAAAGTTGTACTTGATTGCTGCCTTGATTACGGGCTTTTTGCATAGCCTTGTTCGCACCTTTAAGCAGGTTGGAAATTTCCAGATCATCTCTTGGGTAGAGGGAAATACCGACACTGATGGTGATGAAAATTTCCTGATCTTCAATAATAAAAGGCTGTTTAAAGTTCTCAATTAAGGTTTCAGAAAATTGTGTGATACTTTGTTTTTTATCAACGGGGTTTAGGATCAAACAAAAATCATCGCCACTAAGACGCACGGTGACTCCACGGGAAGCGACGGTCTGTTGTAGCCGTTTGGCGATCGCCTGTACAAGTAAATTTGCCGATTCATAGCCCAGGGTTTCCGTAATCCTGGTAAAGCGCTCCAGACTGACACAAAAAATCGGAATCAGATGCTGGGTCGTCGGTTGGTCAGCATTGTCACCAGTCTGTTTATTACTTAAGCTTTTCTGCACAATTTGATTAAATAAATCCCGCAGCGCCAACTGGTTCGGCAGGTGGGTCACCGTATCGTGGTTCGCCAATTGACTGAGTTGGTCTTCAATATTTTGCGCTGTATTGGAGTAGCGTTCCTTGAGGGAAGTATATTTGCTCAACCGCGCGGCGATCGCCCGCAACAACTCATTCTTAGTGAAAGGCTTCGTCAAATAATCATCAGCCCCAAGCTGCATCCCCTGACGCATATCCTGTCTTTCCGCCTTTGCCGTCAAAAAGATAAAAGGAATCGCCTCCGTAGATTCGTCACTTTGCAGCAGTTCCAGAACCTGATAACCATTCAACTTAGGCATCATCACATCGCAGATGATCAAATTCGGCTGCTCTGACTGCGCCAACTGCACACCGCCACTACCATCTGCCGCCTCTAAGACCTCATACCCTTCCTGCATTAAAATCTTGCGGATAAGTTTGCGAACGATATCATCATCTTCAACGATTAGGATAGTGGTCATAGGAAATTAAGATAGAGATTGACAGGATAGAAGCAACTCAAGGAATAAGGAAGAAAGTTCACCAAATCTGATTTACGTCATTTTCTTGCGTGGTGAACGGTCAGAAAAACCAGAGTGCTCAAATTTTTCGTAAGCACTCACGATCTTTTGCACAAGGGGATGGCGTACCACATCCGCATCAGTCAGATAGCAAAACCCAATGCCTTCAACCGACTTTAAAATTTTACTACTTGTTACTAACCCCGAAGGCTGATGTGCGGGTAGATCTGTTTGCGTAATATCACCAGTAACTACCATTTTAGAACCGAATCCCAATCGCGTCAGTACCATTTTAAGTTGGGCTGGGGTCGTATTCTGCGCTTCGTCAACAATCACAAACGAATTGGTGAGGGTTCGTCCGCGCATGTAAGCCAGGGGGGCAATTTCGATGCGACCTTTTTCCATGAGTTCAGGGAGTTTCAGGGGATCAATAAATTGATAGAGGGCATCGTACAAGGGTCTTAAGAAAGGATTCACCTTTTGTTGCAGATCTCCGGGTAAAAAACCTAACTTTTCACCTGCTTCGACGGCGGGACGGGTCAGGATGAGTCGCTCGACATCATCATTAAGGAGAGCTTGGACAGCGAGCACGGCGGCTAAAAAGGTTTTGCCTGTGCCGGCAGG
>JBIKYI010000351.1:0-4068 GCA_044355355.1 Limnothrix sp.
CAAGACAGAGGGCATTGACTATGACAAACTGATCAAGCAGCTTAAATGGCAACGTTGGCAAGCCGCTGATCAGGAGACTTGGCAATTAATTAACCAGGCGATCGGTAAAAATTCACGCCAATTTCTATTTCCCAAGGATTTACCACAGATTCCCTGTGATGTGTTGCAAACGATTGATCAGCTTTGGCTAGAACATAGTAAAAATCGTTTTGGCTTCAGTCGGCAATTGCAGATTTATCAGGCGGTTGGGGGAGAATATCATCGTTTCTGTGAGGAATTAGGCTGGCCCCTTGTGCCCCATGCTCGTCAACCGGAATTGGATTTTCAATTTAAAACCCAAGCGCCCCTCGGACATCTTCCTTCCCGTCGCCAGATGGGGGGGACTTCTCTTTGGAAAAATGCCCAGGTTTTTTATGAAAAACTCCTAGATTGTGGTCTTTAGGGTTCCCTTGAGCATGAACTTGTCGCTGAATTTGTAGTTGAATCTCTGGCGATCTCCATCCCCATCCCAGACCATTCCCTTGTGAGAAAGGGAGTAGCCTTCTAAAATCATTGAGGCTGACAACCGATCCTATTCTCCAGTAACACATCACTATGACTAGCTTCTCTGAGATCTCCACAGAAGAACTTTCTGCGGCTGCCATCACTGCCAATGATTTTGGTGATTTTGGCTTCGAGCTGCCCGATCCAGAGGATGAATCCCTCCATGATGCCGAGTTTGAAACCCAGATTGAACGGGCTTGGCTGGTTTGCGATCGCTTTGATCTCCAGACTGATATTTGGCGCGGTCGGATTATGCGTTCTGTGCGCGATCGCGAGAAAAGGGGCGGCGATGGTCGGGGTACAGGCTTTCTCAACTGGCTTAAACAAAGGGAGATCACCAAAAGCCAAGCCTACAATCTGATCGAGCTGGCAAACAGTGCCGATACCCTCCTCGCAGAAGGACAACTCGATCCCGATAGCATTAATAATTTCAGCAAAAATGCTTTCATCGAAACCGCCAAATCTTCCCCAGAAATTCAGCAACTAATCACCGAGGCAGCCCAAAAAGGCGATCGCATCACCAGAAGAGAAGTAAAACAACTCGCCGACGAATGGACAACCATGAACTCGGATTTACTCCCCGATGAAGTGAAAGAGCAAGCTGCCAGCGGTTCCCTGCCCAGTCGTTTCCTGTCGCCCCTCGTCAAGGAAATGGAAAAATTACCCGAATCCCACATCACTGCCATCCAGGACGAAATTCGCGAAAAACCCGACAGCGACACCATTAAAAGCGTCACCACAGAAGCAAAAAGCCTCGCCAAATACCTCGATGCCGCCTCCCAGGTTCAAACCCTGAGAAAAGCAAATATTGACCTCGAAATGGCACTAGAAGAGGCGCTCCGTCTCGATTGTCTCGGCACAGCGGCAGATCTCGTCAAACAGGCGACCCAGATGGAACAGGCTGCTGTGAAATTGTTTACCACCTGGAAACGTATGGGCAAACTCGCTGATCGCCTTTATGTAGACACAGGCGCGAGTAATCCCTATTTGCGATCGCTCCTCAGCGCCCTAGAAATGCTCAGTGGCGACATTATTGAAGTCGATCTCGATGATTCCGGTGATAGCACTGTCCGTCTGCGCATCTTGGGGGATGAATAAATGGGGCGATCGGCTCGACATTTAGTAGTGATGTTGGGGCTAATCACCTTACTCACAACACTGTTAATCTCGCTGCGGGTGGAATCGGTTCTGGCGGATACAACCCCAGGGCAACCCGTGGTGGAATGGCTGAAATTTGCTGTGCCAACGGAAAAACAAGCTTTATTTATCGCCAAGGAGCATAAAATTTGGGATCCCGTGGATCGGCGATCGCCCGGCTACCTCAGCAAAGAAATTTGGCAAGATCCTAATAATCCCGCAAATCTAATTGTGGTAGTCCATTGGTCGAGCCATACCGCCCGTCAAGCCATTCCCAAGGAACTCGTCCACCAAGCGACCCAAGACTTCGATCAGGCAGTTGGTGCATCTTTTCCCCTGCTAGAGTCCTACGAATTTCCCCAACTATCGCCTTGATTTCTGGACGGCAATCTTCCTAGGCGATCGCTATACTGGAAAAAATCCAGCCCATTTATTTACATATAAACAGCAAAATATAAACCATGATTCTCACCACAACCAACAGCATTGAAGGCAAAGAAATCACCGCGTACCGAGGCATTGTGACCGCAGAAGTGGTCTATGGAACCAATGCCCTCAGGGATTTCTTCGCAGGGATTCGGGACATTATCGGCGGCAGAACTGGCAGCTACGAGAAAGTCTTTGAAAAAGGACACCAAGATGCCCTCAAGGAACTCGAACTTAACGCCCAAAAACTCGGCGCAAATGCCGTAATTGGCATCAGCATGGACACTGGAACCATCAACATTGATGAAAAAGGAACATTGCTCCTCATCACCGCCACAGGCACTGCCGTAACCCTCAAAAATTGATCAAACAATAAAACAAATCTCGAAGAAGCAATCTCTGGGCAATGAATCATTGTTTGTCATGATTGTTGCTTCAATCCATTTTTTATCTCAAAAATCTTGGCAAACACAACCCCCAAAAAACGTAAACACCACAAAAATCTAGACAACAAAACGAAGAGGTACAAACCATATAGCAGTTGACACCTCTTCATTGCCGATATGCTTTTTATCTAAACTAAATAATCAGTTTAGTTGTTATCAACTGGGGCGCTAGGATTCGAACCTAGGAATGGCGGTACCAAAAACCGCTGCCTTACCGCTTGGCGACGCCCCAACGCACTTAAACATGGAATAAGTTAATTCTTTGTTCAAGCCTTAAATAATATAACTAGCAGAAAATAAATTTGTCAAGGGTTTGGCGAAAAAGATTTTTGACCCTTCTGGGGGGTGTGGTGATGGGATAGGCGTTGTCAAAATTGCCAAAATCCAGTAAACCTTTACAGTTGCCCTTAATTGCCCCCAGAGAATCTTTAGGAACATTTAGTAGGAATTTAGATGTCAGATCTGCGCGAACAGTTGAAGTCCGGTTTTGGTGATAGTGAATGGCAGGATCTTGCGCCCCATGTCGGTCGGGATGCCTTGATTGTGGTTCACCCTTCCCTAGATTTGTTGATTGTGGGGGAGGCGATCGCCCTGGACAATGCCGCCCTGGTGAGGTGAGTAAATGGATGGCAGGGGATCTGATCCGTAAGCCGACCGCCGCAGAATTGGAGCATTGGAGCAGCGATGCTAGCCGGAAATTTCCGACCCTGATTGTGCAGCCCTTTGTGCTGATTAGCGGCGAAATTCCCGGAGCGTGAACCTAGAGGAAACTTAGAGGGTTGATTTCTACTCCTTGGGTTTGTGGATCGTGAACGCCTATGACCCCATAGGTTAAACTGATTAAAGATTTTGATTACTCCGCCGAATTACGCGTGGGGAAGCCCTTCATGTCCTATGATTTGAACGGTACAATTGCCAAGTTTTCTTCGGGATTTAACCCTAGGAATGGTGAAAAGTAACCGATGATCGTGCAATTTTGCCTGAGCGTATGAATGATTCTGTGAGCGTAATGCCCAACCTTAGTCCATCTCAATCTTCAACATCGGATCAGCCCTACCTGTTGGCTAATTTGCCGGATATCTTGCCGGAAGGGAAAGCCTTTCCTCGACGGGCACAACAACAGATTGATTTACTGCTGTTGGCGCTTGAGGCTTTGGAGTTGGGAGGCTCGGAATTGATGTTAGCTTCAGCGAAACGCCTCGAACTGACCCCGATTATCTCTAGTCGCGTTGCCCTCTGGCGGTTGCGTTGTAGTAACCCCTGGCGGCGATCGCATACCCATAGTAATTTGACTCCGGCTCAGGCTAAGGCTTTGGTGCTGATTATTGGCGATCGCGCCAAACAACTCACTGCCCTGCTCCGACAATTATTATTAGCCGAACAGCAGCTCAGGAATCGGGATCTTCCCCTGGACAATCATTTTCGTTTATCTGAATATCTAGAGCGCTTCCGTGCCCATTTCAAAAGCCGGATGAATAATCGCCGTGTGCGGGTGATGCTATACAACGAATCTAAG
>JBIKYI010000014.1:0-13849 GCA_044355355.1 Limnothrix sp.
TCTTGCTGTCATCATCAGAACCTGTTGCACTTCATACTTGAATTGGCGGATAATTTTCAATTACCCATAATTTAATTACCTATAACTTACAGCGAGCGATCACAATAATTACTTAAAGCAATTCACTATGGAAATACAAGAAATCGATGTTTTTGTTGATCAAAAAGGAGAAGTCAAACTAGAAGTGCGGGGGGTCAAAGGACAAACCTGCTTAGATCTGACTCAGGAATTAGAGGCGATTCTTGGGGGGCAGGTTGAAGCGAGAACCATGACCCCCGAAGCCGATGAATCCCAGAACATTCAAGTGCAGCAACACTTAGATAGCAGTTGGTAAGTTCTTTCTATACCTTAAAGATCCAACATCAACGGTACAAATTGTGCTTCTGCTTGTTGTAGCTCTTCAAAGGAAGCTGATTGCGCTCGTCCTTCCCGGAGCCAATTTCTTAGGGCTTCAATGGTTTCCCTAGAGGAAATTGATAAGGGTACTTGTCGCTTTAAAGCATTGTTAATATCAGTGGTGCTAAATTCCCGATTTTGATTAAAGCCCACATACATCGCATCGATAATTGCTTGCTCCAATTCAGAACCCACATAGCCAGTAGACTGGTGAGCCAGTGATGGTATATCAAAATCTTGGGGAAAGCGTTGTCGTTTTCTGAGGTGAACTTCTAGAATTTCTGTTCGTTCTTGTAGGGTTGGTAAATCAAGGAAAAAGATTTCATCAAAACGACCCTTACGCAGTAATTCCGGTGGCAGTTGGTTAATGTTATTGGCTGTTGCCACCACAAAGCAGGGTTTTGTCTTTTCCTGCATCCAAGTCAGGATAGTGCCAAATACTCGCGTACTTGTTCCTCCATCAAGTCCACCGCTAGCAAATGCTTTTTCCATTTCATCAATCCAGAGAACACAGGGGGCAACAGTTTCGGCTAACTGTAAAGCTTTGCGGGTACGTTCTTCCGATTCTCCGACAAGAGAACCAAATAAGGAGCCAATATCTAGGCGAAGTAGAGGCAGTTGCCATAGTCCAGCAATCATTTTTGCAGTGAGACTTTTACCCGTACCTGGAATACCAATTAACGCAATGCCCTTGGGGGCAGGTAAGCCATATGCTTGGGCTTCTTTCCCAAAAGCCCTTTCCCTGAGTCTTAGCCATTGTTTCAGTACATCAAGTCCCCCAACATCAGCGATAGTCTCATGGACAGCAAAAAATTCTAATGCTTGGGATTCCTTGATGATCTGCTTTTTTTCTTCTGTAACTAATTGAATATCTCGATCATCTAGGCAACCATTAGTAACAATGACTTTAGCAAAAACTCTCTGAGCTTGGGATGCGGTTAAACCAAGAGCTGCTTGTACTAGCTTTTCTTTTCCTAACTGGGTGAGATTGACCTTCACACCAGGAGTACGAGTCAGGGAATCAAGCACATTTTCTAGCTCTCCTGTTTGGGGTAGAGGAAACTCAATCACAAAAGCTTCATCTTTTAATTCTGGGGGGATTTGTCCAGTTGGAGCTGTGACAATAATAGATTTTTTTGCATATTTGAGTTTTTGGACAGAAGTCTTGAGTTTACGCTTGATTTGGGGGTTATTCCAGTAATCATGGAAATCTTTAAGAATAAAAAGTTTATCGCCATCCGCTTTGTCTATTTGTTCTAAAGCAGTCAGTGGATCTTTGGCGGTAGGAGCTGCTCCCCCTGATTGATTTAGGAATTGGAAGCCATCGGCACTGTCCCAAGTGAGGCAAAGTCGCTTACTACGTTTACAGACTTCTCTGACAGTTTGTAAAAGTCGTTCTTCTTCGGGAGTGACAACAATAAGCAGGGTAAATCGGGAACGTAGGTAAATATCTAACTCGGCACTAAAGGTCATAGATCTGTGGGAAACTTGGCTTAGGTTTTCTTGATTTTAGTCGGTTAACAGTTTCATAAATATCGCTGGGAACCATCTCTGTTTTTTGCATGGCGTGAAATGAGATATCCTCAGACCCGCGATAATGGCAGGCGATCGCCTCCTTTTGTCCCTGATCGTTCACAAATATTGAGAGAGGTAATACCGCTCAATGTTTTGGTTGTCGAGACTAATTGGATGTCTAAGTCAGGAAGTCACCCCCTGACTCGGCTGAAAGTTTAGTAAAGGACAACTTTCTCGCTATAAAAACTATGTGTAGCGTTTGCAATTTGTGTTAAATGTAGCAACACCAAATTTAAGATTGTGAAAAATGCCGATCAAGCTTATCCAACAAAGCCAAACCTTGATCTTTATTGCCCATTGCTGCCAGCACTTTAAAGCGAGTATGGGCATCAAACTCAGCGAGAGCAATATTAGAAAATTCTTCCATCAACTTATTGAGACTAATGCCCCTTGCCTTCGCTAATTCCTTGAGGCGAGAGTGTTTATCATCAGGAAGACGAATCGTTAATGTTGCCATCTTGTAACCTCCGTATAAACATTTCTGGCGTAAGGATTAATAAATCAGGAAATAGTAACTCAGCCCTTTGAAAATCTTTAGTATTACCCGTAATAATGGCTTGCGCATTTCCGGCGATCGCCAATTCCAGCAAATGATTATCCCCTTCATCCTGTAGATTAGGTCGCCAGAGATAGTAAATAGAAATCCACTGACAAACCCCCATAAGTGCCGCCAACAATTCCTGAATTTCATCAGGAGAGAGAGGGCATCGAGAAAGAACATCTTTGCGGTGAATCACTGATTCGTATTCAGAAAATAAAGCATTGCCCATGAGTGGCAGACATTGACCCTGAAGACAGCGACGCAGTACTTCTCGACTCAAACCAGAAGCACTAATTAAAGCACTTACAAAAACATTAGTATCGAGGACAATGCGGGGAACCATGCCCTAAAGATAGCATATACGCTATCAAGTGATCTTCCTAAAAAAACATCCCGAAGGATGTCAAAAAACGAAAATTTAACGTTGAAAAGGACATTCAAGGGGAGGAGATGTCTCAAAAGCCATTCGCATAAAGGAACGATTGAGGACAAAACTGCCCGTTCCCTCGATGACCAGCAGGCAGACCCAGAGCCAACGACCTCGATACAGGACAGCCCCGACGAACGAGATCAATTGGTGGGCGAAATAGATGAGGGCAAATGGTTCCATCTTTTACGCCTTCTGAATCTGGGAACGTTGAGTCGGTTGCTTGTTGTCCATGGAAACCGCCTGAGGGAGAAGCTTTTGGGTTTGTCCATAGCGTTCATGGGCTTGTTGGACAAAACTCTTGATAATGTTCATGTCCTTGGGGGTAGCTGAGGTCGGTGTAATCGTTTGATTGTCAGCTTTTCGGGTCAAATTCACGCCACCATCTGGGGTAACTTGCCAGGCGATCGCATTAGTTTGGAAGGTTTTAGTGCCATCCTTGCCGATTTCCACCTCACCAATTTTTTCCATCTGATTGACGACGACCTTAACCGCAGGCTCAACGAAATTCTGCATAAAGACCGTGGCAGCCTGTTGTCCAGTGTGGCTAAGGGTTTGATGGATGTGCTGTTTGATCTGACCTTGAGTTTGCTCAAACTTTTGGGAAGCAGTGACAGAGAGATGATTGGCTAAACCCCGCAATTTATCCGCGACCATGTTCCGTTGCTGATTGAACCAATCGCCCACTCGTTGATTAGGGGTGTGAACCGGAGTGGGATTGAGAGTTTGACTTTTTGTGAGAGCATCTAAACGTGCTTGCATCTCATTGAGCTTTTCATTAGTCACATTAAGCTGATTTTGCAGTGCCTCAAACTGTTGAGCAACTAAGGAAGGAGACGTTTCAGCTTCAGGGACAAGAGGAGGGATTTCTGAAACTTGGGCTGTTTCTGATGGGGTAGAATCGGTGATTTTCGGTGTTTCTGAAGTAAGAGTTTCAGCCTGAAGAGTGGCAAGTTGATTCGTCGAAATAATGCCATCCTTACTCTTAAATAAAAGCTGATTGTCTTTGTCGAGGATGCGGACAGAACCAGATTTTTCTTGGGGAGAAAAGGCTTCACTAAGGGTTTTGGTTTCCTTTTGGGTGAGCTTAACTCGTTTACCATCGCCCCCGACAGTACCATCATAAATTTTCTTGGAGCCAACCCGAATAGTAATGTCTTGATCATCTTTCATACCCAATTGAACGAGCTTTTGTAAAAACTGATCAAGGGCAGAGATAGTAATATTTGCTGCGTCAACCGAGCTGTTGATAATTTCACGGGCAGATTGTTGATCACTAGATTGTTGAATATCCATAATTTTCCTCAAAATAAAGTGATGTGGTGTGTCGAAGCTGTTACTTCAACGTGTTAAGTAAAAAAGACATTTGAGCGGTGGGCGATAATAAAATATCAGGCAATAAACAGCCACCTAAAGTATCAAGAATGAGTTCACCATGGACTTGGACATAGCGGGGAATTTCGTCAATCACAAGGACAAAAGTGGATTTAGTGCGATCGCCGAGAAAGTCTTGATCAACATAAATCAAGTGACCGTTGTGGACGACAAAGCAAGTATCATCCGCACCGTTGGCATAGATTTCGACATACTCAGGTTTGTAATTTTCAGGAAGAGGTTCAGTATGCCAACCTTGACCCGTGAGTAAACCGAGGGATTCAGAAAAATCGACCTTGGCGCGAATTGCCTCTGGGAGGTCATCAATTAGTTTTTGGTCAGAATCCATGAGCATGGGAAAGTACCTCAAAGTAATGAAAAAAGGCGCAAAAGCCTTCTACTCAATTAGGGGAAAAGGGTGTAAAAATTCGGATAAATTGGTCGAAATTAATTTCAGAATTAGAAAACAGCGGCGAATAATTCGGCGGTATTAGGTGCATCGATCGCCCGAAAAGCAAGGGCATCTTGGCGGAGTTGATCAATGTCAAGCTCTGGGGTTGTGGCTGAGGTGAGATCAGGGCAAATCCCTTGATATGCAGAGATTAGAGCGAGATCTCGTTTCACAAAATCTTGCTGAGTAAAATGCGGTAAAGCTGTCCGTAAAAACTGTTGTTTGAGCGTTTCCCAATCAGCAGTGGATTCCTGAAAAGCCTTCAGATCATGGTCTGGAATCCGAATCGTTTGAATTAAGGGAATGCGAGAACCATGGCGATCGCCGATACCCCGATTCCAGATGATGGCTTTACCCTGCGAGAGTTGCAGAATTTCACTGGCTTCAATGATGGCAACGGATTGTTTATGCTCTGTATGACTGCTGGAATTGCCGCCCTTTTGCCGAGATCGCCCTCTTGTGTCGAACTCCACATCCCGATTGCCGACCGATTTCGAGTACTTTTCCGCGTCCGCAATATCATTCGCCTGAAATACCAATTGCGTCGCACAGGCTTTCAATAAACGACTCGCCCCATCCTTGCCATACCGTTTTTCAAGGACTTCAGGGAATTGCACACCGATCGCCATTACCAAACCCGCCGAGCGGTGAATGTTTGGCCAGTCTTCCGCCGAAGGGAGATAAATCTGCGAAATCTCATCCAGCCAAAGCAAAAATGGACGTTGACGCGGTTTGAGCAAATTGCGGTTCGTCAGCAGGTGGATTACCGTCGCTAAAATCGGGTTCACAATCTCGCCCCGTTCCGCATCACTGCCACAAATGAGGATTTTTCGTTCATCGAGATCGAGGGGAATCGTCGTTTTCCCACAGATAGCAGGCAGAAGATCCGGCATTAATAACCCGCTCAAAAGATTGGCAAAAGTCGCTTTGATACTGCCATAGGTTTCCTCAACACCAAAGACATCGACCACCGCATCAAAAACCATCCGAATCGCCTCCGGTTGCGCATCGACGATCGCCTGAAGTTGGCTGCTCGGCAGGCGCGTTAAAGTGCGGCACATCACCAGATCAGGGCATTCTGTTTGTTTGGCAAGGAGCATCACTCCCGCCAAAAACGAAGTCGTTGCCTCCGTGAAAAACGGATTGGAACCGCCTTTCAGAGCTTGGGGATTCAAGTTCAGATAAAGAACTTTTGCTATTTGTCGCGCCATCGCCGCATCCTCTGGGTGACGAATAAAATCGAGAACATTGCAGCAAAGAGATTCCGGTTTACCCGGTGCAAATAAGCCGACCTCATAGTTCAACCGCTTGGCATAACCCGCAATCAAAGCCGTGGGTGATGGGTCTTCTGGCGAATGGGTGGAATATTTGATATCAAAATAAAGCCCCGGAATGCCCTGCGCTAAACCCGACAAAAAGAGTGGATTCAACGCCGAAAAACTTTTACCCGAACCTGCGCCACCCAACACTGAAATCCCAGAAGTACAGTCGCTGAGATAAAGCGTTTGCGAGTCATAGCAAAGATCGATGCGCCATTTTCCTTTTTGGCAGAAAAAAACAGACCCTCTCGGTGTGCCAACCCAAAGACCCACATCCGCCCGTTTCGCGCCTTGAACCTGCTTCAATGTCCGCAGTGCGCCATTTTTAACCTGTTGTGGAGTGGCAAGTTTGCCCTTACCGAGACTGACCGATTTACGGCGATCGCCCTTAAAGGTCATAAAGGCTAACAAAACCCCACAACCCAACAGCAGTAAGCCAAGCGGCGAAAAAATTAACTCGCTCACATAGGCGTTAAGGTCGGGTTGGGGAGTCGGAGAAGGCGGGAGGTTCGTCTGCGGGTTGGACATTATTGGGAATCTCAATTGCTAAATTTTTCAGGGCTTGGTAACGGTCAGACGGCATATACAAAATTTCGTCAGATTCTTGGGCGAAGGCTGCGAAACCCGTCTCAAACTTGACTTTGCCGCCCTGTGCGTCGATCTTGCGTTGCCAAAGTTGTTCATTGAGGGCGATCGCCGCTGTTTGGTCGATGTATTTGCTGAACGGATAATCGTTATCACTGGGCGGATTTAATCGACTACAAATGCCGTTTTGAACAGTTACTAAAATCTCCTCTGGATGGTGTCCATGCCCAACAACATCAGTCGCCTGAATCACTTGATATTGTTGGTATTCAGCGAGAACGGTAAAAGGTTCAGTCATGCAAGAAACTTGGAGCTGGGACTCAACCGAATCAGAACGCACCGAGAATATTGCCACGATGAAACCGAAGAGAATGAAAACGCCAAATAACAGGACAGCGCGTTTTTTGGAAGGATTAAAAATTGACATAATTTCTAGGGTTGAGAGGTTTACCAAAGCGATCGCCATCACGAACTTCAAAATGGAGGTGCGCCCCCGTACTGCCGCCAGTAGAACCCTCCAAGCCGATCAGTTGACCCTTTTTGACCGTTTGATTTTGCGCAATTTTCTGGGAACTCATGTGGGCATAGCGAGTAAACAGATTGTTTTGATGCTTGAGAACGACGACATTGCCGTAGCCCGATTCCCAACCCACATAGGTCGCCGTACCGCAGTCCGCCGCGAGGATCGATGCACCCATACCCGCACTGACATCAATGCCCGCGTGCAATTTCCAAGTGCCATAGATGGGGTGAAGGCGATTGCCCATTTCACTGGTCACGACTCCTTTTGAGGGACGCTGCATTTTACCGCCGCCACAGGAACCACCAAAAAAACAATCTTTGAGGATCGCCTGATAATCAGAGGCTTTGTGGGCAAGGGTTGTGGTCTTGTCTGAGGGCAAATTAAGAGCTGTACCGACACCGAAAAAATCAACCTTCGTGGCGGTGATGAACTGTTTCAGTTGAGGGAGAATTGTACGAATGGATGTACTACTATCTTCGAGGTGATAGGCGATCGCATAGGCAGTTTGAGATTCAGTCAGATTAAGCGTTTCAGCCTGTTCCAGCAATGACGGCAGACGAGATTCAACCCCAGAACGTTGGTCAAGGGGAACCGTTTGGATCATTTTTTTCAGACAGTCATTTTCATTTGCCGGAGACGAATCGCTGTATTTTGCCTGTGCCGCCTTGAGTTGCGCTTGAACCGATTCTGGGACATTGATTTGAGGATTGGGGAGCGCATTTGTATCATCAAAACCGAGAAAAATACCGTCTCCTTCCTTGGCTTGAAAGAGTGACCACGCCCCAAACACAAAGGGCGTACAACCGAGATCCACCCAACCTTTTTGACAGAAGCGCGTCGATAGTCCGAATTCCGCTGTCCCAGTGGCTTCATCCGTATTCATCAGAATTAATTTAAATTCCGAGCCGAGCATTCGTCCAGTAGGTTCCATGCCGCCGAAAGCCTTGCCCAATAAGCCAGAACCCCCCGGAACCATCTGTCCGCCTTCCTCTGGATCGCCACCCTTAATCCAGCGATCGCCATTGTGTCCCTGCCCCGAAAGTTCGATGTATGCACAGCTTTCCTGTTGGCAAGGATAGCGAAATCCGACCGTGGTACTGCCGGAGATGGGCTGAAACGTAGCTTGTGATTCCGCTGCACCCCAAACGATATCAAGGGAGGCGATCGCCGAGGGAGACAAAATGCCCAGATCGGCGAGGGGAATCTGATCCAGAGCGGGAATATCCTTAAGATAAATTCCTTGCCAGCCCGTAAATGCCTTGAGGGGAGTCTCTGCCAACGTTGGAATATCCGTCACCGAAAAAGTTTGTAGATTGGGAATTTGCGCCACAGGGAGTTGGGCGATCGCTGAATTACTCACCAATGCACCAATATTTTCAGACAGTAAATCCTGTATTCCCTCGCCTACCTGACTTCTAACCAAATCTACCAGCGGAGGAACATTGGCTAAAGACAGGTTTTGTAAAGTCGGTAAAGCCTCAACCAGAGAACCCAAGGATTGCTGCGTGAAATGGGTGAATGTAGACAGGGAAACATCCTGTAAATCAAGCTGTGCAAGGGATGCAATCTGGAGCGGTGATAAATCCGCAACCCCAGTGGCTGCCATGTCACCCAACGTAAAAATATCCGTCAGGCGATCGCCCGCCTGAATTTGTTTATCAAGGGAATAACCCGCTTGCTGCGATAACCCCGTATCAACCAGATAGGAATCACTCTGCTGAATCGGCGGAAAATCAGCCCAGCGTAACGTTTCTAGATTAACTGTCGGGACAGCATTGGCAGTACTGCGGGTTTCCCAGCCAAAACTGAACAGCAACATTAATAGAAGAAAGACCCAGAACAATGGCAATTTCATAAACCTGCTGCCTCCGGTGAAACCCCCGCATTTTCCAGCACCGATTTCACATGGGCGAGCTGAAGATTGCTTTGTTGTGCCGCTTGAGTAGGCGTAGAACCTGCCCGTAGACTGCGAATCATAGTCTGGTAACGGAGATAAAGCCGACTGCGATAGGGCGTATCGGGATGGGTGGTGAGTCCTCTGGCGATCGCATTGGCAAGCTGATAACTATCCAAACGTTCTACCGGAGTTTCTAGCACCGAAAGCTTCGTCTCATAAGTGTTTAGAGCGCCTTCCTCCCTTACCAAAAGTGGTTCCTGACGGGTTGGGTTTGGTGATGGAGATGCCTCAAACTGTCCCATTTGGAAGAGCTGTTCTATGGTGCGGGGATTGAGGTTTGAAGCTGCCGCCACCTGTTGTATGGACATCCCTTGATCCACCTTGGTGATCGCCCCTTGAATTGCCAGATGTAACTCCGAATTTTCAACCAATAACCGCCGCTCAATGGCTAGATCAACCCCTCGCTGAAGCTGCTTGGCATGACTGGCGATCGCTAAAATATTGGAGCTAACAGGGTGAGCCGTGACATTGACGATGCTATTCCCTTGAGATCCCGCGACCAGCTTAAACACATACAAAGATTCAACCTGATTAGCATCACGGGTAACCAAACTGAGTTGAGTTTGTCCCGCCTGGTGTGCCAGCAAATGGAGAATGGATGCACCCTGTTCAAACGGGCGATCGCCATCAAGTTGAACCATCGAGCCATCATCCAGCCAACCCTTATACGCCAAAATCCCATCCGGCAAATTAAGATTAACCCCCTGATTGACTTTGAGCGTAATGGTGGGAACTTGATCCCTTGCCGCCTGTTCCGTAATCCTTTGCGTTTGGGCGAGGACAGGTGAACCCCATAGCCCCAATATCAGCATGAAAATTGATAGAGATTTCATTGAAAATTTCCTCATGGAGAAACAATAAAAGCCTGATGAATCGTTAACTGGACGGGAGTATTGGGCTGAACCAGTTGCACCGCCGACTCCGAATTTGGTTCCGCCAGCAGCGAATCCGCCAAACCCTTGAGAGCCGCACTTCCCAAACTTGTCCAATCCTTATCGCCCCCAGCCCTTGTGATGGAGGTACTCGACTCATTCTGAAAAAACGTTTCCGAACGGCTAATGTACTGATCTGCCAGCCCACGACCCGCTCCCAACAACGCCCGACCGACTTTGGTTTGTAAAAAACTCTGATCTGTTTTCGCCTTTAATAGCCGTCCATCCAGTCCCGAAACAGTCATCGTTCCTGCCGGAAGGAGAGTTGCAGGGCGATCGCCTTGAAGAATTGCCCGCACCTCCGCCACCAGATAGCCATCCGTAAACTGAGTAATTTCAGCAAGAAGCTGTGAATCCGCAGGCAAACCCAAGATCGCTTCCGTTGTGCGGATATGGAGGATCGCCTTTTCTGCCGCAATCATCTGTTGTGTAATCGTGCCAGTCAGCGATTGACCCCCTTCCACTAAAAATTGGCGATCGCCCCGCAAAAAAGAAGTTTCCTGCTGCACCAACAAAATCGAATCATCATTAACAATCCCCTCAGATGAACGAGGAGGATCGTCAACCCTTGACTGACTAGAACTTTCCGGCAATGCCCCAAAACTCACCATTTTTTGCTGAGGAGCCGTTGGCACAACCGCAGCAGAGGGAATAGAACGTATCGGCGTTGGTGCTGGGGGAATAAAAGTTTGTCTTGGTGGAGGAGTATAGGAACGAGATGGGGCGATCGCCCTCTCAGGATTCGTTGAACTAATCGGCGGAAGTGAAGTTGAAACTTCCGACTCCTGTTGCTGCTCATCCAATTGACCTGTCAGAACCTGCTGTTTTTTCTGTTCCTCCAAAACCGCCGCCCGATTTTTCAGGGTGCTAAAAGCAATGTCTCCCTCCAGCTCCGAAAGTTTGGCTTGGTCAGGATCAACCTCATCCTCTAACTGAGAAGTTTCAGGAGATTTTGCCTCTGGATTTGAATTGCCGAGTTTGACATTGGTCCCCTGCGTTAAAGCTGCCCCAAGGACTGTACAAATCAGGAGAACACCCGAACCAAAAAATAGCCCTTTCATGTGAGGACGCTTGTAGAGGGGAACCTTGCCCACCTCAATTTCTAAATCTTGGTAGGCAGGCGGTGACGCTGGAACCTCCTCTATAACTTTATTTGTCGTTAATTCTTCCGAATCGGTTGGTGCATATTCCGTCGTGAAAGAATCAGGTGGTGTGGCAGCCGCTTCAAAATCAAAATTAGCCCAACGTTCCAACGTTAAAGACTCAAAATCCTGTGACATAGTTAATTCCTCAATTTTTCAGGCATGGATTCGATGACCAGCCCAGAACTGCGCTCTTCCATGACAACCCGCTGAATGTCTGAGATTTGGGGATTGTCGATGTCTGCATTTACTGGCACGAGCGGATCAATGACGCGGACATAAACCTCATGCTCACGAACCACCTGATCGCCCAAATTGTCACCATTCGCAAAAACCATCAAAAGTCCGGTGTAATCAACCTTCCAGAGATCCTTCTCCACCTTTTGAGGCACACCAATAATGGGGGAGGTCATCGCCGTTTGGGTGCGGGGTTGAGCCGTGAAAATATCCTGCGGTGTCAGGAGCGCAATCTGAGTGAGAATATCCTTGCGAATGGCATCATTGAGACGAAAACCAGCCCGCCAAGTCGCCGTTGTAATCTTGCGATCGCCATTACCAGTCGAAATCGGCACACCGAGGTCAGGCTTCGGTGAACCAACATCCTCAGCCGTTTCAGGAGGGAGAATACCGCGCCAATCATAGAGACTGTAAAGCGTCGAAGCCACAAATTGTCGAATCGATTCCGGTGTCGGCTCCGCATGGGCGATCGCCACTACATTGCGAGTTACCCCATCCGCTGTTTCCACCAGACGCGGTGCAGGTTTGTTTGCCAGACTACCCACCGCCCCAATCACACCGAGACTAATCAGGAGATTTAACCCACTCAAAACGAGACAGCTAACCACACAGAGCGGTAGAAAATTCTTTGATTGCTGGGGAATGAGAGTCATGAGCCTTTCCCCAACCGTAGAAGTTTTACGCTAGTGCCGAGGGCAACCCCCGAAGCCGCAAAGACTGCTGAAAAGCCCATGCTGCCTGCAAAGAGAGCAAGAAAAGGATTAATAAAGCCGCCTAAAAATGGGTACAGTAATCCATGAATTCCTAAAGCCGCACTCTGTTGACTGGCGAGGGCAATCTGGAGGATTGTGAACATCCAGATGCTCAACATGGCAGCAAACAAACCACTAATAAAAATTTGCAGACCACTCTTTGCCGCCGGATAGAGGGCGATCGCAATCCAGATGGGAGCAGAAGAAGCCCAAACCGCCAAACTGTAAGCCATGATCAGGTGAAACGCCCCAGCCATAAAACTCAGAAAACCAGTGACCACCAACTGCGTGAAGTCATTAAACATGCGACCAACCGGATTAAACGTCCAACCCGACGACTCTTCCCCTAACTGTTCAGCCGCAGTCGCCATTTCCGCTTCCACCTCCGCCAAACATTGCTTTTCCTCTGCCGCATTGAGCGCCAAACAAGCCTCCCGTTTCTGCTGGTAGGTATTGTTTAAGCCCTGCTGAATGTTGGCATTTTTAATCAAATCCCGCCCCGAAACCCCGTTGTAGGTTTGGGTCAACATATAGTCATTCGCCCCGTACACCAGATTTTTGTAAGCTTGCAGACCCAGCAATGTAAGCTGACCGCCATTCGCAAACAGAAAAACCACCAACAGCGGCGATCTCCCTCGTATAGAAATGTACTCGCAGATAACCGAAGTCGCCTAATGCCTGAGTTATCTCTCTTTGCGGTGTGATCGCCCAATTACTCACTCGAAAATTAAAATGTGACCGATCGTCCGTGGACTTATCGTCTAAGAAAGTTCAACATAATCCCATGGAAATAGACAAAACAGCAGCATTAAAAGCTCTAGGATTTTTGGTAAGAAAACACAGGGAAAGACTACATATTTCTCAAGAAGATCTTGCCACACGTTCAAATTTAGATCGAACTTATATATCTGGTATTGAGCGTGGAGTTCGTAATCCTTCTTTAACCGCGATCTTGAGTCTTGCCAATGGACTAGGAGTAAATACTTCAGATCTTTTAGAAAACTTAGAATCGCAAATAAAAAAATTCAATGAATAAGCCTGTTGATACGGTAAACGAATTTACACAAAAATTCAAAAAAGACTCATCTCAGTACAAAGTTTTTCAGTTACTTGCAGATATGCAATGGCATTGTCGTACTTGTGAAGGTAAACAAGTAGCATCGGATCAATATGCTGGAGGTGGTGGAATTCAAGGTCTTCAAAGAGGAACAAAAACTCGTTCAGGATTGGTAATTGAGACAAAAAAAGATTACTGCTCAAGTTGCAATAAAAAAACTACTTGGGATCGATGGACTGGAGAGATACAAGCAGCAAATGCGGCTACAAATATTCCAGAGCGCCTCATAAGAAGAATATTAGAAGTGTATAAGTTTAAAGATGTAATTGAAGATAGACAAAGAAAATCTCATGAATTAGTAATTGATCACCGTTTTCCTATGGAACGTTGGGGAGAAAGCGAGGCAAATCATGACATCAATATGACTGAACATGAGATCAAGAAAAAATTTCAGTCGCCAATTCAAATCTGAAGTGCAACAGGTTCTGATGATGACAGCAAGAATACTTCACTCGGAGTGCGATAGTCAAGCGATTTTCTTGGTCGATTATTAATTAAATCTACCACCTTATTCAACTCCT
>JBIKYI010000352.1:0-4051 GCA_044355355.1 Limnothrix sp.
CTCCCTTTCCGGAATCTCAAAGGAATCAACCCCTGGAAAAATAGGTGCTCTAGAGCGTTTAAAAGCCTTACAAAAAGCCTTTTCAATCAATTCCGGATCAACATCGACCCCATTTTTTTTTGCAATGCGAGCATACGTAATTCCCACACCATCCCTCACACCGAACAAGGTGCCAACCGCATCAAAAAAAATCACTTTAGGCTTTTGAACCATAACGCCCCTACTAATGCTGACTTGCCAACAACTTTACCAAAAGTCACATCATTTAAATACACAGTTCCTTTAAACCACCCATTCAGATGTCCCATGACAAAAACATCAAACTCATTCTGTCTTAACTATCGACTAATTTTTAATTAAATTTTCCTGAGTTAGAAAACTCAAAAAATCAGGATAAATGTAAGTCTCCACAGCATAATCCGTTAGATGATCAGAATCAAAGTATAAAGGTTTTTCACTTGAGTCAGTCATTTGACAATTCCCTTGCGGACATAATGACGGCAAAGGATCATAAGTATAGACACTTTCCGGTAAATTTTCTTGAATAAATTGATAGGTCTTTGACCTTAAATTACGGAACTCCTCAACCGTTCTTTGGCATTGCTCAGGCAGGAGTTGTCTCGGTTTAAACCATTGCGGTGTACATTCTTCAATATTCATGCCAAATTCAGGCAATGGCAAGAAGAGAATCAATGGTACATTTTTCTTCTGCAACGCCGCCGCAAACGTCTTTAATTGTTCGAAAACAGGCTCGACTTCGATCCAAGATCCATTCGCCACTGGATCATCATGGGAAGAGATACTGTAACGATTAGAAATGACCACCAGGTCATCGGGTTGTACAGACTCCAGCACTTTGTTGAATCGATCAGCCTGCAAAGCAGAACAACCTTTCATCTTTGGATTGGCGGGAAATGGACAAGCAGCTTCCGTAATACTTTCAATATCAAATCCATGCTCAAAATGGAGTAGATAATGCAATGTCCGCAAATGATGGGCATGGCTATTACCTAAAAAGTAAATTTTTCTTTGATAAATATTCGTTGAACAACCTTCTTTGGGTAATTCCGCAAAGCTTCTTTTATTGGTAACGCCGCATTCCTGAGAGTAAATCGGGTAGGGAAATGCTCGTTCTTTATAGTTTACGCCAGCCATTGTTCTGAGGGATAAATTAGCAGAGCCTGAGTAGATAAACTGGGTAGAGGCTTTGGCAAAACCGAATAAAATTGCGACACTTGCCAATGAAGCGCTGATGCCATAGCCAATGGTCTTAATTTTTACTGGAGACCATTGCATTCGACGTAGTGGGGTTTCAATGAAACGATAAGAAAGAAATCCGAATAAACAAATTAACGCGACTTGGAATGGGATTGACCACCAATGTAAACCAATTGTCCAGCGACTAATGACGATGACTGACCAATGCCATAAGTACAAGGAATAGGAGAGTAGACCAATGTAGGTAAAAGGCTTGATGGTTAGGAGTTGATATGTTGGACTTGAGGGTAAGGTGGTGGCAATTAATATCACGCTCATGATCACGGCAAGGGAAGTGGAAAAGAGCTGATATTCAAGGGGAATAAGCAAGGAAAGAATGATGAGAGCTAAGGAAATCAGGGAGAATAAATGTTGTCCTTTTTTTAGGTTGGTTTCGTTTTTAAATTTGTTTTTCAGGTATGAAAAATCGGTTAAAAAGATCAGACAGCCAGCGCCCATTTCCCAAAAGCGGGATGGCATTAAAAAATACATGGCTGAGGGGTTATTTTGGCTGAGGTAGATAAAAAATCCCAATGAAACAATGGATAAACTGCTAATGATAATGAGGAATATTTTTCTGCCATGTTCTTTTTGGAGACCGAAGCCGGACAGCCAAAAAATGAGTGGGTAGAGAAAGTAAAATTGTTCTTCAACGCCTAGTGACCAGGTTTGGGTGAAGAGGTTCAGTTCTGCAACACTACCAAAGTAGTCTAATGATTGGCGTAGTAGATAAATATTGGATAGACCGAAGAGGGCTGTGGCTCCGGTTCGCCATGAGCTTGCATGAATGCCATTGAGGGGATCAATAAAGAGGAAGCCAATGAAGCAAGTGACGATTAAACAAACAATTAAGGCGGGAAAGATGCGTTTAATTCGTCTTTCGTAAAAGCCCAGAATAAATTCTTTGAAGGAGTGATGTTTTCTTGTGGCGAGGGAGGCGGTGATCACGTAGCCGGAGATGACGAAAAAAATATCAACGCCTAGGAAGCCAGCGGGTAATGCATCTTTGTTGAAATGGTTGATGATGACGGCAATGACGGCGATCGCCCGAAGACCGTCAATTTCAGGTCGATATTTGGAAGGGGCGGGAGTTGATGGCGATGCGGTGACTTGTTGACTCATACGACCTGTCCTTGACCTTTTCTGTGACCGTTGTTAAAACCTAGCTTGACAATAACTTTACCAAAGGTTGTAGCATCCAATTCACACCAACATTAAGTTGATGTTGCCAGGTCGGTAGTCGATATAGATACACCATGCGTCGGGCGAGGTGGGCAAGGTTGCCGTCTAACTCAATGCCTAAACCGCTGAGGGTCGCGTTGTTCTCCCCTAGGGTAAGCATTTCGCCGAGGTTGTAGAAACGGAAGGGCAGTAGAGGTTTGGCTTCGATAAGTGCCCGCAAGTTCCAGGCACAAATATCGGCTTGCTGGATGGCAACTTGGGCAGTCATGGGTAAATCTTGTTCGCCCTGGGCAACATCCCCTAGGGCAAAAATCTCAGGGTGATCGGTGATCTGTAGGTGGGCATTGACTTTTAGCCGATCGCCATCGCCGTGGGGTAGATCTAAGGTCTTAATCCAGGGGGCGATCGCATTACCAGCCGTCCATAGCACTAGATCTACTGGGATTTCATCGACCTGTTCTTTATACTTGAGGCTGATGGTTTGGGCGGTAAGACTGACCACCTCAGTTTCGTAGTCTACCCAAATTTCTTTTTCCGTGAGGGCATCTCTACTGGCAACTTGGTTAAATTTCGGTGCATTTTTAAGGATTTCCGTGCCCCGGTCAATGAGCCGCAAACGTCCGCGATCGCCCAATCGATCCGCCAATTTACAAGCCAATTCCACACCACTATAACCACCACCGACCACTGCCACCCGAATTTTGTCTACATCGGCCTGTTCCAAGTGACGCAATTTATTCTTCAAGGAGAGGGCATCCCCCAGGGTTTTAAACGGTAAGGCATAATACTTGACCCCAGGAATATCCGCAATTTTTGTGGTTCCCCCCGCTGCAATCACCAGATAGTCATAGGCGATATTTTCCACTGCATCATCTACGCCGTTCTCCACCCCAGTACAAATGACTCGTTTTGTCGCTCCATCAACGGTAGTCACCCGCGCCTGCACATAGTGAATGGCACTGTAATGAAGGAGCGAGGCATAGAGGGGTGCAACTTCCCAAGGCTGCATTTCTTCGTTGACCAATTCATACAGCAAAGGGCTGAACACAAAATGATCTTGGCGATCGATGAGGGTAATATCAGGGCGGTTGTCGTCGTCCCAGGGAAATTCGCTTAAACGCAATGCAGTGTAGAGTCCGGCAAATCCGCCGCCGATAATCACAATTTGCTTTTGGCTCATGGGGGTTACAGTCTATGGCTTCCTGTTTATTGTGCCTTAATTTCTGCTGAAGGTGCTTGGGCGATCGCCGCATTACCTCCAAGCCGAGTCACCAATGTTGTCTAGATGTTGAAGAATCGAGACATATATGAGAGTGAGCACTACAAGAGAGTTCTGGAAACCTAAAGCAATTTCAAGAATAACTACTGAAGAATATTTTGTCGTTATGGCTACAGGATAATAAGAGGTACAAAAGATAAAGAATTTCAAGATTCAAGAGGTGACCCATGAATAAAGTTATGACTTCACTTGAGAGTTTCACGAGATATCTATCCCAGGCGATCGCCCGTATCTTTTCCCCTAATGAGAAGCCCATGCCAGAGATTGGCACTCAACCCTTTGACGGCGAAGCCTATAGCAAATCAGACTTCGATTAGACGACACGAAACAATA
>JBIKYI010000015.1:0-13788 GCA_044355355.1 Limnothrix sp.
GGCGATCGCGTGGCACAACGGCACATTTCCGTTTTCCCTTGCCTTACCCCATAGCCCAGATGCACCTCCCCATGCCAGCCCGTTGCCAGCGTACTATGAGCCGTAAATTCTCTCATTAATCTTGATTCCATACATTCATCGCCCATTAAGTACCCCTTACCATCGATTCTATTTATAAAACAATTAGGATGAAACAACTTAAAAATCCTGATGTAACATCATCCGTTGTATAGTTGCTGGCAAGGATTAGATGATTTATCTTTGAACAAATTTTTTTTTGACAAATTTCCATTAAGAAACAAAAGGAGTCCCTATGTACATAGTCCAGATTGCTTCGGAATGTGCGCCCGTCGCGAAAGTTGGTGGACTAGGAGATGTGGTTTTCGGACTCAGCCGCCAGCTTACCCTACAAGGACATTGCGTTGAGATCATTCTGCCTAAATACGACTGTCTTCGCTACGACCATATTTGGGGTATGCACGAAGCATATAGAGATCTATGGGTTCCCTGGTTTGGCGGAGCAATCCACTGCACAGTCTATTTTGGTTGGGTACATGGACAACATTGTTTCTTTATCGAACCCCATTCTGGCGATAACTTCTTCAATCGAGGACATTTCTACGGAGCACTAGACGATCATCTACGCTTTGCCTTCTTCAGTAAAGCCGCCCTCGAATTCCTCCAAAAATCCAACAAACGCCCCAATGTGATCCACTGCCATGACTGGCAAACTGGACTACTGCCCGTCATGCTCTTTGAAATGTATAAATGGCATGGTCTTTGGGATCAGCGGATTTGTTACACCATCCACAACTTTAAGCACCAAGGGATTGTCGGTTCCGATGTCCTCTGGGCAACGGGCTTAAACAACGAAGGTTATTACTACCACTACGATCGCCTACGGGACAACTTCAACCCCTTCGCCCTCAACATGATGAAAGGCGGCATCGTTTACGCCAATGCCGTCACCACCGTTTCACCCCACCACGCCTGGGAAGCCCACAATACCGATATTGGTTGCGGCTTAAGCCATACCCTACACCTGCATCAGGATAAATTTAAGGGCATCCTCAACGGCATCGACTACAGCATTTGGAATCCCGAAGTTGATCGCGGCATTCCGGTGCAATATGGCTGGGATAGCCTAGAAGATAAGCAGAAAAATAAGAAAGCGCTCCGAGAACGACTGCTCCTCGATGACTCCGACCCGAATAAGCCGATCGTGACCTTTATTGGGCGACTCGATGATCAGAAGGGTGTCCACCTCGTTCACCATGCGATGTACTACGCCCTTGCCCGTGGCGCTCAATTTGTGTTGTTAGGTTCGGCGACGGAAGGCAACATTAATTCTTGGTTCTGGCACGAGAAATACCATCTCAATGACAACCCCAATTGCCATATTGAGTTAGGTTTTGACCAGGAATTATCCCACATGATCTATGCGGGGGCAGACATGATGGTTGTGCCGAGCAATTATGAGCCTTGTGGTCTGACGCAATTGATTAGTTTGAAGTATGGTACTGTGCCGATTGTGCGGGGTGTGGGTGGTCTTGTGAGTACGGTATTTGACCGTGATTATGAGCAACATCTACCGCCGGAAAAACGCAATGGTTATGTGTTCTACCAGACTGACAATGGTGCTTTAGAGTCGGCAATGGATCGAGCTTTAGGTTTGTATTATGTCTATCCGAAGGAATTCCAGAAGCTCCAACAGCAGGGGATGCAATGGGATTATTCCTGGACGAATCCGGCGGAAGAATATGTCCGTCTCTATGATTTTGTCCGGGTCTAATAGCGATGTTTTAGATACCTCATTCGATTCAAGAAACACCATCAACAGATAATAAACTACGTTTTACACTGTTTGTGCTTAAGTTGCGAGCGGGTTGTCACTGGGTTCCTTGTCTCGTAAACTCTAATTTTTTCTGTGGCGATCGCCCCTGATATTTGTTTTTTACAACAGTATGGGGGCTTTTTTTTCCACAAAAAAAGATTGTTTTCCACAAGTTATCCAGAGTTTTCCACAGAAAACCAGGAAAATATTAAGAAATAATTAAAAATAGCTATTGCTAGTAGTTGAGTATATCGAAAAAATGACAATCTATGCATTTAGGACATAGTGAGACAACATCGTGAGGCAATATCGCTATCAAAACCAGCCACTTGTTTAATCTCTGATTAATTTTTTTTGATTTTCTTGAGCAAACACGGCGAACAGTACAGAAAAACCGATGATTGTCACCTCAATTAAACACTACTGAGAGTGCAGCGAAGTGTCCTAGCTTCAGGATGTAATGGGGATTTAACGGCTATGCTAATCCCAGGTGCTGCCATTGGGTAATACCGTGTTATTGAGATGCATTGTGTAGTCATGTTCCTCAGTCCTAAAGCCAATAGCGTTGGTCAGGTTGGCATTATCCAGGTTTGTTTCCTTAAATGATGCGCCTGTTAGATCGGCTTCCGTGAGGTTTGCCCAGCTTAAATTAAGGTAATTTAGGTTTAAATTTTGTAGTTGGGCGCGGGTCAGATTTGCGCCGCTTAAATCTCCTTCAAAGTTGACATCGGTGAGGTCGATCGCCTCCATGTTGCTGCCATTACAATTCAGGCGATAGGTGTTTGCACCTTTAAAGTTTGCGCCCCGTAAATCCGTCATGGTGAAGTTGGCATTTTTCAAAATTGCGCCTTGGAAATTTGCTTGTTTAAAGTTACTCCCAGTGAAATTTGCCTCGGTCAGATCCGCTTGGGTGAGGTTGGCATTTTCTAAATTCACTTCTAGGGCAGTGACTTTTAGTTCGGCACGGCGAAGATTTGCGCCACTGAAATTCGCTTCGGAGATATCGCAATAATCGAATTTCGTTTGTTCGAGATTTGCACCGCTAAAATTCACTTTGGTGAGGTTAAGGCTGGTGAGATCGAGTCCCTGTAAATCGGCGCTGTTGAGGTCACCTCCGGATTGGATGAGTAATGCACCTTGGGGCTGAAATCCGTCGGGGAAGATGGTTTTGTTGTTGTACACTGCGCCCCGGAGATCGGCATTGGTGAGGTTGGCGTTGCGTAGGTTGGTCTCGATGAGGTTGGCGCGGCAGAGTTTGGCTCCGGTGAGATTCCATTGGGAGAGATCGGCTCCCCGTAGGTTGCATTCGAGGAAGTATGCTCCGGAGAGGTCGGCATGTTTGAGGTCGGGTGGTTCGCTGAGGTCGAGGTAGCTAAAGTCTGCGCCTTGGAGATTGGCGTTTTTGAAGGTGGTGCGGCGGTTGAAAAGGATGCCTTTAAAGTTGACGTTTTGGAGGTTGGCTTGTTCGAAGTTGGCGCGTTCGAGGGATGTGTATTCTAGGTTGGCATCTTGGAGGTTGCTTTCTCGGAAGCTGCAATCTCGTAGGTCGGCGTTGTGGAATTCGCTGCCCTGGAGGTTGCTTTTGTCGAATACGCAGTCCCGGAGGTTTTGTTGGGAAAGTTGGAGTCGGGGGAGTCGGAAGCCGATGAAGTAATGTTGGCGATTTTCGATCCGAGCAAGGATTTCGCTGGGGGTTAGTTCTGCTTCGTCGTTGGTGGCGATGTCGCTCGGGGTCGTTTGGGCGAGGTCTTCTGGATCTTCTGTATCGATGACGGGTTGCCGTTCGTTGGGATCGGCGATCGCCAAGGGGGGCAGTGTAATGGGTTCTGGTTCTGGGGAGAACTCTGGGATGTCCTCTAGAATGACTGCCTCGATCTCGTCCTCAATGGTGGGGGCGATCGCCTCAACTTCAGGTTCAGGCATAACCTCAGGTTCCGGCTCTGGTTCCACCTCCTCAATGACAGGTTCAGTGACGAATTCAGCAACCGTTTCCGCAGGACGGAAGGGCATGGCAGCAGAAAAATCTGGGATGATCACTTCTGGAATGATGGTTGTGGGCATCTCTGATTCCAGATCCAGGTCATCGATCTCGTCATAGTCGGGCATTTCTGCGGCGAGTTCTAACTCCAAATCATGCATATCGAGATTTAATTCGCCCACTTCTTCCCCTAGACCCAGTGCTGACACATCGGCGTGGAAATCATTGGGGTTCACTAGGTCGAATGCTTCATGGTCAAGATCGACATCATCCATGTCTAGCTCAAAGTCTGGGGAGTCAAACTCATCGACTTCATCTTCATCTATGAGAAACAGGCTTTCGCTAGTCTCTGGGCTGGAGTCATCTGCGATGTCGTTATCTACATCCCTGATCGCCAGGGGGGATAGTTTATCGAGATCTTCGAGACTATCTAGGTCGATGGCGGCGATCGCCCCTAGATCCTCCTCATCTAGTTCTTCATCAAAGGTTGTCGCGTCAAGGAACTCGATTTCATCTAGGTTTAGGTCGTCACCCATGGTATTGATGCCATTGGATGCACCGCTCTCGATCGCCCCTAAGGGTAATTCTTGGGGACGATCCATCTCTGGACCTGATCGTCCTGGGAATTCGGGTAAATCGAGATTATCCAGCGCCAAAGACTCTAAATCGAGAAAATCACTGGTTCCGTCAAGATCATCAATGTCGTTATCATCAATATCGTTAATCTCATCGAGTTCATCGAGTTGATCAACTTCATCAAGGTTATTATCCTCATCATCCAGGGGCGATCGCCCTTGCGGCTGATCCCCTCCAAGCGGACTTTGCAAGAGACCTAAATTAGACCGGGAAGTATCTGCTAGATCACCAAATTCACCAAAGTTATCGATCTCAAAGGAATCATCGATACTAGATTCATCAATGCCACTGAGGGTCGAAAAGTCTAATTGTTCCAGATCATCCAGACTGAGTTCATCTAAATCCAAGGTGGCAAAATTCGTTTCCACATCCATCGGGACATCTTCGAGTTCCATGTCGTCAACGGAGAGATCCGCCATGGCCTCTAGCTCACCGATATCCATATCTAATATCGCAGCATCAAAGTCCCCTTTGTCATCATCCCCCAGCCCATTCAAGAGGATGGATAAATCATCGTTATCGGCATCATCTTCAAGGAGATCGGCAAAATCCGTGAAATTATTATCCTCATCCATCAAGGGCATGACGAGAATATCCGCGTCTACACCCGGTTTTAAGGTGTTTGGAGCAAGAGCGCGATAGGCATTTGTTTGTTTTGTTTGTAGCGAAGCTGAGGATCTGGGGCGATCGCCAAACTCTGCCAACTGGGTAAGCTGTGCCTGAATCGCCTTAAGTTGAGGTAGCTCAGGGCGATCCTGAAAAGCATGTTCGAGGGCAGAGACCTGTTTTTTAAGGCTGAGGAGATTATCTTTTAAAAGATTTTGGCGTTCCTCAACCCTTGCGAGCCGTTGCAATATCGCTGTAATTTCTGTCTGGCTGACCGTCATCTCGAACCTATCCGCTTGCGGGTTGCTACATCATCTTGATCTGTTTTCCATCTTATCCACTAAATTCCGAAATATTGTTGGATGTTTATGCCTGATGGGGAAGTTGGCTAAATTTTCTTAACGTTTAGCGACGTTTAAAATCGGGTTAAACCTACCATAGAGAAACTAGAACAGCGACGATCACATAGGCTGGGATCTCTAATATATGACTACTGCACCCACGGGCGATCGCCACCTTCCCTACACAGGATTAACCACAGAGGAGGTTATCGCCAGCCGATCCAGCTATGGTGAAAACGTTTTGACACCACCCGAACGTGACCCTTGGTGGAAATTATTTCTTGAAAAGTTTGAAGATCCAGTCATCCGCATTTTAATGATCGCAGCGGCGGTGGCATTGACCGTCGGGTTATTGCGCGGTGAATTTGCCGAGGGGCTGGGAATTATTATTGCGATTTTGCTGGCGACCACCGTTGCATTTTTTAATGAATTTAAAGCCAATCAAGAATTTGCCCTCCTCAACCACGTCTATGACCAAGTAAATGTCAAGGTAATTCGTAATGGTCAATATGTGAATTTACCGCGCCAGGAATTGGTGGTCGGGGATA
Source organism: Limnothrix sp. (assembly GCA_044355355.1). GTDB lineage: Bacteria > Cyanobacteriota > Cyanobacteriia > Cyanobacteriales > MRBY01 > MRBY01. Next base: position 5,944 of record JBIKYI010000015.1, read on the forward strand.
TTTTCTATGTGGAACAGGGTCATGAAGTGCCTGCCGATGCCCAGGTCATTGAAAGTGTTTCTCTGTATGTAGATCAAGCCAAATTAACGGGGGAATCGGAACCTGCCTATAAGGCTCACACAAAGGATCCATTTCAGACGGAGGAGGAGGAAAGTACCTATGCCTTCGATTTGGTTTGTCGTAGCACGATTGTGACCCAGGGGCATGGCTTTTGTAAGGTCTCGGCGGTGGGCGATCGCACGGAAATCGGTCAGTTAGCCCGTGCCGTCGCTATGGTGGAGGATGACCAAGATACTCCCCTTAACCATCAACTCGAAGAACTAAGTCAGGCGATCGGCGTGATTGGTTTATCCGTTGCCATGCTGACCTTTATTGCCCTCTTTATTCGGGGTTTGATCACCGCAGAAATCGTCCTGACCGCCCAACAAGGCTACGTCATTGGGGTGCTACTGATCGCCGTAATGGTTGCCCTGATTCCCGTCTGGTTGCCTGTGGTGGACGATGGGCGAGGTCTACTAAAAGGATGGGGTTATCTGCCCAAATGGCTCGATTTTGAATCCCCCAAGGTCACGGAAAATTGGCTGTTGATGTGCTTCGGTGGCATCGTTTTCTTTGCGGTGGCAATTCTGCTGGGTTCCTTCGTCCAATTTGTGCCGGACAGTTTTCGGGAATGGTTGTCGCCCCAGGTGGGTCTGGCGGTACTCAACTACTTTATGGTGGCAGTCACGATCATTGTGGTGGCAGTGCCGGAGGGGTTAGCCATGAGTGTTACCCTGTCCCTCGCCTATAGTATGCGGCGCATGACGGCGGAGAATAATTTGGTGCGCCGGATGCATGCCTGTGAAACCATCGGGGCAACGACGGTGATCTGTTCGGATAAGACGGGGACACTGACCTGTAATCAGATGCGGGTCAAGGATGTCTGCTTACCTGGGTTTATGACGGAGACCAGTGGGGGTTATGACCAAATTCGCGAGATCCTCGCTGAGGCGATCGCTGCCAACAGTACCGCCGACCTAGAATATTCCGCCGAAGGTTTACCGGAAATTATTGGCAATGCGACAGAGGGGGCATTATTACTTTGGTTAGATGATCAGCAGCTTGATTATTTATCCTTCCGCTACCAATTTGATCTAACCTCCCAGGGGGCATTTTCCGCTGAAAAAAAGTACATGACCAGCCTCGGCAAATCGCCAGTTTTGCGGGAAGAAGTCCTCTACGTTAAAGGTGCGCCGGAAATTGTGTTGCAACGCTGTGATTATCAGTTAACAGCGACGGGCATTGAACCTTTAACCGAACGGGCGGAGATTATCCGGGTGTTGCAGGAGTATCAGCAGCGGGGGATGCGTACCCTGGGTTTTGCCTATCGTCCCCTAGGGGATTTAAGTCATTTTAAGATTGCGGAATTGGAACGGCACTTGGTGTGGCTCGGTTTTTTTGCCATTGTGGATCCGTTGCGGGATGATGTGCCCCAAGCTATTCAGGCTTGTTTCAATGCGGGGATTCAGGTGAAAATCGTCACGGGGGACAGTCCCCAAACGGCGAAGGAAATTGGTCGCCAAATTGGTTTGCTGACCCAGGAGGAGGATAATCCCCGGCATCCGCAACATTTGACTGGCCCTCAGTTTGCGGCATTGAGTGATGAGGCGGCGTTGGAGGCGGTGCAGTCTCTGCGGATTTTGTCGCGGGCTTGTCCGTTGGATAAGTTACGGTTGGTGCAATTATTACAACAAACTGGCGCTGTGGTGGGGGTGACGGGGGATGGCACGAATGATGCGGCGGCACTCAAGCAAGCCCATGTGGGTTTGGCGATGGGGAGTGGCACGGCGATCGCCAAGGAAGCAAGCGATATTATTTTGCTGGACGATTCCTTTAGTAGCATTGTCAACGCGGTGTTATGGGGGCGATCGCTCTACGAAAATATCCAAAAGTTTCTGCTGTTCCAACTCACCATTAATGTGGTTGCCCTGGGTACGGCATTGCTGGGGCCATTCATCGGTATTGAGTTACCCCTCACGGTGACCCAAATGCTCTGGGTGAATTTAATCATGGACACCTTTGCTGCCCTAGCCCTGGCGACGGAACCCCCGAACCCTGAGGTATTGCAGCGATCGCCCCGTCTCCCCGATGCTTTTATTATTACCCCGGCGATGGCAACTCAGATTGTGGTATTGGGGCTTGGTTTCTTGGTCTTTATGATCAGTCTCCTGAAGTATCAAATGCGGGACGGCGAAATTACCACCTATGAACTTTCCGTATTTTTTGCCATTTTCGTCTTTCTACAACTGTGGAATTTATTTAATGCCCGTTGTTTCGGTCTGTCCATTTCCGCCTTTACTGGACTGTTAAAAAATCCAGCCTTTGCGGCGATCGTGGCGACCATTTTTGTGGGTCAAATTGCCATGGTGCAATGGGGGAGCAGCGCCTTTCGGACAGTTCCCCTCCGCTGGGAACATTGGCTCTGGATTATTTCCGGCACTTCGATCGTGCTGTGGTGTGGCGAAATCTGGCGCAAAATTACCAGTCAACAGAAAAAATCTCTGTCCTAAAAAATGCCACTATTGGCAATGTCGTTCGGGTCAGATCTTGGTTTTGCCCCGTTGGGGTGACTGTTGTCTTGTATTTTTTTTACAGTGTTTATTGAGTGATCCTCGCTTGAATTTATGCAGCCATTGATGATGCCACCGCCCCTGCGAAGGGGAGCTTTACTAAAAGTCGTTGCCCCCAGTGGCAGAGTCCTAGAAACAGAAGCGCTACAAGCCGGGCTTGAGATCTGGCGATCGCAGGGTTACCGCGTGGAATTCACCTCTAACTGGGATAGCAAATTTGGTTACCTTGCCGGGGATGATCAGACAAGACGGAGTGCCCTAGCCGAAGCTTGGTTTGACCCCAACTGCCAGGGCATCCTCTGTGTGCGGGGAGGCTATGGCGGGATGCGCCTGCTGGAAGATTGGGATTGGCGCATTACCCAGGTGAACCCCAAATGGCTGATCGGTTTTTCGGATATTACGAGCTTGCAGTGGAGTTTAGCAACGGCGGGGATTGGTAGTCTTCACAGCGCTGTATTAACCACCTTTGCCGCTGAACCGGAGTGGTCGCGACAGCGATTGTTTGATGTGCTAAAGGGTAAACCCCTTGATCCTCTCCTCGGCAAGGGCTGGGGTTGGGGTCAGGCGACGGGGGTTTTATTACCTGCGAACTTAACCGTGGCAACTCACCTCCTGGGGACAAAATTACAGCCAGATTTTACGGATGTGATCCTTGCCCTCGAAGATGTGACGGAAGCGCCCTATCGCATCGATCGCATGTTAACCCAGTGGCGTTTGCTGGGGGTCTTAGACAAGGTGAAAGGGATTGCCCTCGGTCGTTTTAGCCGCTGTGATGAATTGGGTTCACCCGATAGTTTTTCTGTCCTCAAAGTGCTGGGCGATCGCCTGAGTGATTTACACATACCCATCGTTGCCGAATTACCCTTTGGTCACGACGGAGCCAACGCCCCCCTACCCGTTGGTCAAGTCGTTGTGCTCGATGCCGATCAGGGAACCCTCAGCTTTTAAGGCGATTACTCCATATCTGATGTCTGATATCTGATTTTTAAGGTGATTTAATCCCCCAATCTCTACCAATTTCCCCCGTCACCAATACCAGCGCGATCCCACCAATAAGGTAAACTGTTCTCTTGTGCAAATAAGAAGGAAGCCTTGGTAGGAAAGCCGTGCGAAAGATTATTATTGCGGGTAACTGGAAGATGTATAAGACTCAAGCCGAGTCTTTAGAATTCCTCACAGCATTATTACCGAAGATTGCCGATGATCACGAAGAGCGCGGAGTACGCCCTTTACGGATTTAGGCATTATGTCCAAGAGTCTCCATGGCACAAGGATCCGCCTTGGAGCACAAAATATTCACTGGGAAGATGAGGGGGCATTTACTGGGGAAATTTCCGGGGCAATGCTGACTGAACTCGGTGTCCGTTATGTGATTGTCGGTCACAGTGAACGTCGTCAATATTTTGGTGAAACCGATGAAACGGTTAATCAACGCCTCAAAGCTGCCCAACGCCACAATTTGATCCCTATTTTGTGTGTCGGTGAAAGCAAGGCGCAACGGGATGCGGGGGAAACGGAAAATGTAATTTTTGCCCAACTCGAACAGGATTTGGTCGGGATTGATCAAGAAAATCTTGTGATTGCCTATGAACCCATTTGGGCGATCGGTACAGGGGACACCTGCGAAGCGACGGAAGCGAACCGGGTGATCGGTCTCATCCGCAGTAAACTCACTAACAAAAATGTCACCATTCAATATGGTGGTTCCGTCAAGCCGGACAATGTGGACGAGATTATGGCACAACCGGAAATTGATGGAGCTTTAGTCGGTGGTGCAAGTCTTACCGCAGATAGCTTTGCCCGTCTTGTGAACTATGTGTAACCATAATCATCAGTGATGATTTTGTAAGGGGTTTAACATGTTAAACCCCTACTTTTTAGATAAATTTTTAGACGATTTTTTAATTAACTAATTAACTTTTTTATTCAAATTCAGTTTAAATAGATGCCTAGTTTAACGACATCTCGCACATCTTTTCCCCTCACGGCGGTGGTGGGTCAGGATGTAATCAAAACAGCCCTATTGCTCGGTGCGGTGGATCCTGCCCTCGGTGGGGTGGCGATCGCCGGGAAACGGGGTACAGCCAAATCCGTCATGGCAAGGGGTATCCATTCCCTATTGCCACCCATCGAAATCATTAAAGGCAACCAATATAACTGCGATCCCGATAACCGCAGCGATTGGGATGATGTGACCGAACTGCAATATGGCGAAACCAATGCCGAGGCAATTCCCACGGAAGTCATTGCTGCCCCCTTCGTGCAAATTCCCCTGGGGGTGACCGAAGATCGTCTCCTCGGTTCTGTAGATGTGGAAGCCTCCATTCGCCAAGGTCAAGCGGTATTCCAGCCCGGACTCCTCGCCCAAGCCCATCGGGGGGTACTCTACATCGACGAAATTAACCTCCTCGACGATCAGATCGCCAACCAACTGTTAAGTGTGCTCACCGACGGACGCAACCAGATCGAGCGGGAAGGCATCAGTTTTTCCCACCCTTGTCGTCCCCTGTTAATTGCCACCTATAACCCAGAGGAAGGAAATCTCCGCGAACATTTGCGCGATCGCATTGCCATCACCCTTTCCGCCGATCGCCCCCTCCTCCTCGAAGAAAGGGTCGCCGCCGTTGAACAGGTCGTACAATACGCTAAATCCCCGATCCAGTTCCTCAAGGACTACGAAGAGGATCTCGATGCCCTGCGCACCCAAATTATCCTGGCGCGGGAATGGCTGAAGGAAGTCAAAATTACCCAAGCTCAAATCGCCTACCTGGTCAATGAATCAGTGCGGGGCACAGTCGAAGGTCACCGGGCAGAATTATTTGCCGTGCGGGTTGCCATGGCTGCCGCCGCCCTAGATGGTCGCAATGTCGTGACTGCCGATGATCTCCGCACCGCCGTGGAACTCGTGATCCTACCCAGGGCAACCACCATTCCAACCCCGGAAGATGATGATATGCAGCCCCCACCACCACCGCCGCCACCACCACAGTCCCAGGACGAGCAGGAGGACGAGGATCAATCCAGTGATGACGATGATCAAGAGGATGACGACGACGATCAAGACGATGATGAAGATCAGGAGGAACAGCCCGAACAGGAGCCAACCATCCCCGAAGAATTTATCTTTGATCCAGAGGGCGTAATTCTCGATCCCAGCATTTTGGCATTTGCCCAGATGATGCAAAACAAGGGCAATTCTGGCAAACGGGGCATGATTTTCTCCGATGACCGGGGACGTTATATCAAGCCCATGTTGCCCAGGGGAAAAGTGCGTCGCATTGCCGTGGATGCAACCCTAAGGGCAGCAGCTCCCTATCAAAAAGCGCGACGGTTAAAAAATCCAGACCGTAAGGTGATTGTCGAACAGGGGGATCTCCGCTCGAAACGCATGGCTCGTAAAGCCGGAGCATTGATGATTTTCCTGGTGGATGCCTCAGGCTCGATGGCACTGAACCGGATGCAAGCGGCGAAGGGGGCAGTGATGCGTCTGTTGACGGAAGCCTATGAAAACCGTGACCAGATTGCCCTGATTCCGTTCCGGGGGGAAATGGCAGAGGTGTTATTACCGCCGACCCGTTCCATTACCCTGGCTCGTAATAGATTGGAAACCCTGCCCTGTGGTGGTGGTTCGCCCTTGTCCCATGGTTTGACCCAAGCGGTTCATGTGGGAATGAATGCCAAGCTGTCCGGTGACGTGGGGGAAGTGGTGATTGTGGCGATTACGGATGGTCGTGGCAATATTCCGCTGTCCCGTTCCCTGGGGGAAAAGCCGGAGGAAGGGGAAGAGAAGCCAGATATTAAGGAGGAATTGCTGGATATTGCCAGTAAAATTCGAGCTTCTGGGATGAAGTTCTTGATTATCGATACGGAGAAGAAATTTATCTCTTCTGGGTTCGGTAAGGATCTCGCGGCTAGGGCAGGGGGTAAGTATTATCGTTTACCTAAAGCTACCGATCAGGCGATCGCCGAGATGGCAAAAGGCGCAATGGCTTCTATGTAGGTGATATTAGCCAAGTGATTGTTTATTTTTTGTAGTAGAGGGTGGCGATCGCCATCCTTTTCTTTTATGACTTTTTTATTTCGCCAATTCTCTCTTCAATTGGCACTTTAATCTTCGTTGCAATTGTTAGGCGGTGACAGGCTTGGGGCTAGTAACTGCTCTAGACTATGTTTGAAAGCGCCAATTTTAATCATTAAGTTTAATCGTCAAGTTTAATCATCAAACTGATGGCTACTAGAATCTATGTCTCAATCTCAACCGAGCGATAAGGGTGAACTCATCTGGTCTGTGGCAGATTTGCTGCGGGGTGACTATAAACAGTCGGACTATGGCAAAGTGATCCTGCCGATGACGGTTTTGCGGCGGTTGGATTGTGTGCTGAAACCGAATAAAGAGAAGGTTTTGGGCTATTTGCCAAAGATCGAAAAGCTTTCGGACAGTGCGAAGGATGTCACGCTGAATAAGATTGCGGGGCAAAATTTCCATAATCGCAGTCAGTTTGATTTTGAGAAGTTGATCGCTGACCCGAATAATATTGCGGCGAACCTGCGGAATTACATCAATGGTTATTCGGCATCGGCAAGGGAGATTATTGAATATTTCAGTTTTGGTGATCAGATCGATCGCATGGATGATCCTAAAGCAGACATTCTGTTTCAGGTGGTGAAGCGGTTTGCGGAAATTGACCTCAGTGATATGAGTTCGATGGATATGGGCTATGTGTTTGAGTACCTGATCCGGAAGTTTGCGGAACTTTCTAATGAGACGGCAGGGGAGCATTTCACGCCACGGGAAGTCATTAAGCTGATGGTCAATGTTCTGTTTTCTGGAGACAGTCAATCATTAACCCAAGCTGGCATTATTAAGACGCTCTATGATCCGGCTTGTGGGACTGGGGGGATGTTATCGATCGCCGAACAACACCTAATGAGTTTTAACCCTGATGCGAAATTAGAGGTTTTTGGGCAGGAGATTAACCCAGAATCCTACGCGATTTGTAAATCGGATATGTTGATCAAGGGTCAGAACCCCAGCAATATCAAGTTTGGGAATACGTTTACGGTGGACGGGCTGCGGGATGAGGCGTTTGATTATATGCTCTCAAATCCGCCGTTTGGGGTGGACTGGAAAAAGGCGGAAAAGATCATCAAAAAGGAAAGTGAAGATTTTGGTTATGCGGGTCGGTTTGGGGCTGGCTTACCGAGAATTAATGATGGGTCGTTGTTGTTTCTTCAG
>JBIKYI010000353.1:0-4041 GCA_044355355.1 Limnothrix sp.
GTCTTTGTTTTCGGTGGAGCCTTTGATGTTGCATCAGTTGGCGAATTGGGTGCTGGCAACGCCCCAGGCGAATCGGTCTGGTGCTGCTGTGGTTTTGGATGGGGATTTTCAAACAGCGGATGAGCAGCAACGGATTGTGATGTCGATGATGGCAGCGCAAATGATTATGGAGGGTTTGGCGATCGCCTTGTCGCCGACGAAGCCAACTGCATCTTTCCGTTGGGAAACGACCCTAGGGGCGATCGCCATTGAAGCGAAGTATATTGCTGAATCTTCCACGAGTTTGGGGAAAACGATTCAGTTATTGATTCGTCTGCCCCAGGGTGGTCAAGCGGTCTGGGAAAGTGCCCAGGGATCGGCGAGTGCGGCGCGGATGTATCCGGGTGAATTGTATTTAACGCTGGTGGATTGTCAGATCAATGGGGTTTATCCGGTGACAATTTCCTTTAATCAGGTTAATCAGGAGCCGCTGACGGTGGCGATCGCCCTCAACCCAGTCTAGTAGTGGCAAAAAAATAATCGCAGGACTTGGGTCAATCAGGAAGTTGAGGGTTAGGCTAGTAAAGAGTTTTACGTGAAGTTTGATTTTAAGTTTGACTTAAATGTCTGACTATAAAGTCCCATTTGCTACTACTTGCCACCTCAATCAACCTAGCCACAATGACGTTTAACGCCACACCGCCCCAACAGAAACCGTCGTTCTCTGACTTGTTCGCTCGGATTCGGAATCTCCCTAAACCAGAGACAGAGGAATCTAAGATTCTCAGGGCGCTCGTTCTACTCCTCGTCATTGTCGGGATTATTGCCACGGATGTCGCGGCGGCGGGTTCTTTACGCTGGTTTAATCTCCCGGTGAGTGTGTTTGCTGTCCCCTTGACGTTTCTAGCGGGACTATGGAGTTGGCGGAGTCGTAAGGATGCCAATATTGGGGCAAAGTTTTTGATTGCGATCGGTATGCTGGCGATGCTGTTACTGTTTTTTCGCAATCTATACGGCAATCTCAACGATACGCGCCTTGTTCTAGCGGAGCTTTTGATTCAATTACAAATTCTCCATGGCTTCGATCTACCCCGCCGTAAGGATCTGGGGTACACGATGGTCATTGGTTTGATCTTGATTGGCGTGGCTGGGACTGTTTCCCAATCGCTGGCTTTTGCACCTTGGCTGGTGTTGTTTTTGGCGATCGCCCTGCCTGTGCTGGTATTGGATTACCGTTCACGGCTTGGTTTAGAAAGCTTAGATCAATTACTGTGGCGACAACGGAGCAGTTCCCAGCGTACCGTGCGTGCCAATCTCCTGCGTTATTCTCCCCTCTCCCCCAAGCGATTAGGCGCAATTTTAGGCATTGTCCTGGTGCTCGGTATGGGCATTTTTACTGTGATGCCCCGTTTTCCTGGTTACCAGTTGAGTACCCTCCCCGTCAGTCTGCCTAAGGATGCCCCAGCAGATCAAGAGTTTAACGACACTAATCTCAGTTTGGCGAATCCCGGTTATGAATCCCGTGGGCGCAATAATGGCGGCACTGGGGGCGAAACCTTTAGTGATGGCAATGGGGAAGGGGGCACTAGTAAAATTCCCCTCGAAGGGAAAGGGGCGATCGATAAAACTGAATATTACGGCTTCAATAGCAAGATTAATCAAAACCTACGGGGCGAGATGGAAAAAGTCCTCGTGATGCGGGTGCGATCGCAGGCTCCAGGCTATTGGCGCGTGATGTCGTTTGATCATTACACCGGGCAGGGTTGGGAAGTTACCGATGCGGACGAATTGTCCCTGATGGAAAGAAGCAGTTGGGCGGGTCGTTTTTTCCTTTCCCCCCGGATTCCCTCACAACTGCGCACTGAGAAGATTATCCAAAGTTATAGCGCCGTTAAATCTTTGCCCAATATTATTCCGGCAATGACCTACCCAGCGGAATTGTATTTCCCCACGAAGGAAGTTGCCTATGATCCTGAGGGCAATTTGCGATCGCCCCTAGGACTCTTGGAAGGGTTAACCTATACCGTCGTATCCCGCGTTCCCTACCGTAACCGTGCCCAACTTGCTGCAGCCCCAGCGGAGTATCCAGAGCGCATCACAAAAAAATACCTCGATGTTCCCCCAGAGATCCAAGATAAAGTCCGTGCCGTTGCCGAAGATATCCTCTCCCGTGCCAACAGCGAAATTACTTCCCCCTACGAAAAAGCCCTTTACCTCGCTCAAGGACTAAAACAACGCTTTCCCCAAGCGCGGGAAATTCCCTTTTTTGAAGAAGGAGACGACCTCGTAGAATCCTTTTTGTTTAAATACCAGGGCGGCTATTCCGACCACTACGCCACGGTTTTGACCATTATGTTGCGTTCCATCGGCATCCCGGCAAGGTTTGCCACGGGTTTCGGGCAAGGGGAATTCAATCCCTTTACGGGCTACTACCTGGTACACAATACCGATGCCCATGCCGTCACAGAAGCCTTTTTCCCTGGTGCAGGTTGGTTCACCTTCGATCCGCTGCCCGGTCACGAAATTGTGCCGCCATCCTTTGAAGAATCCGGCGCATTCAGTGTACTGAAATGGTTTTGGCAATGGGTGGCGAGTTGGGTTCCGTCCCCTATTGCTGCCTTTTTTGAGGGACTCTGGACGACGGTCTTACAAATCCTTGGCTATGTGATTATTCGCCTGTGGCGTTTTGTGTCGGGGAGCTTAGTTGGGGCAATTGTCGGGGCGATCGCCCTGTCCTTTGGGGGCATGGGTATTTGGCTTGCCATTCGCCAAATTCAGGGTTGGCTCCGTCGTCGTCACTTCGCCAAATTACCCGCCATGGAACAACTGTACCAGCGGATGTTGGCACAACTCACCCTGAAGGGTCATCACAAAAAGCCAACCCAAACCCCCACAGAATTTCTCGCTCGTTTAGAAAATTTAGACCATAAATATGCCCCTGAAGCGGTGGACATCATTGCCGAGCTAACCCATGCCTATCTAGACTGGCGCTATGGCGGTAAGACTGTGAATACCAGTTATCTCCAGACGCAGCTAAACCTGCTCCAGAAATATCTGCAACGGTCAAAACCAGCCCAATGAGCGCCTAGTAATCATCGCCTAATAATTAAGCCAGAAAATAACAAAAACAAAGTACGGAGAGGGGGGGATTCGAACCCCCGTTGGGTTTGACCCCAAAACAGTTTTCGAGACTGCCGCATTCAACCGCTCTGCCACCTCTCCACGGTTCAACTATTTTAGGAATAATTGGGCGGACTTGGCTAGTCTGTCCATGAACTTGTTCCTAGAATAATTGGCGAAGCGGGTGAGGGGAATCGAACCCCTATCATCAGCTTGGAAGGCTGAGGTTTTACCACTAAACTACACCCGCAAGTTGTTTAGACACTCTTACGAGAGTAACATCTTTTTTGGGGTCTGCCAAGGTTTTAGGGGGAAAAAATGGGTTTGATATTGAGATTGAGACGGTAGGCTTGGAACACGGGTTGTCCGCCCATGTAGCTGGGGCTGAATTGCCAACGGGTTAGGATTTTGGTGGCGAGTTGTTTGGCTTCAGCTTCTGAAATTGTGCCTGGGCTTGCCTTGGCGCTGAGGATTTCATCGAGTTTGCCTTGTTGGTTAATGATGAGTTCGACGGTGATGACTACTGTATTGAGCAACTTGATGCTGGGGGATTCGAGGTAGGCGATCGCCTCTAGCTGTTGATTATTCTGTAAGGGTTCCGCTAGTTGATCGGAAATATCGATATCGGTGCGGGTGAGTTCTAGGGCTGTGATGTTAACTGCAAGGGCAGAAGGAGAACCAGAACCATTGCCTGTCGGTGCTACTGGTGGTGGCTGGGTGGTTCCTGGTGGTGAGGTTGAGGAAGGTTTTGTTGTGGGGCGATCCGGGTCGGTTTGGGTGCTTGGATTGGTACTGGGTGGGCGGTTTGTCTCTCCTCCTTGGGTTGTGCCAGGGGGTTTATCAGGTGGTGGTGTGGTGGTGTTTTTTTGTGGGGGGGGCGTGGTGGTCGATGTGCTCTTGGGTATTTTCGGGATGAGGGGATTAGGTCTTTCTGGTACGGGG
>JBIKYI010000354.1:0-4039 GCA_044355355.1 Limnothrix sp.
GATAGATCAGAAAAAATTGAATAGAAATAATTTAGATAAAATACCTGTATCAATTCCACCAATCAGTTTACAAAATCAATTTGAAATAATTTTAATGCAACAACAGAAATTAATAACCCAAAAAGAGCGGTTTTTAAAAGAATCAGAAAATCTATTTAACTCCCTACTGCAAAGAGCCTTTCGCGGTGAGTTGTGATGAATCAGAAAGTCTATTTAACCCCCTACGGCAAAAAGGCGATCCACTACCCTCAACCATACTAAAAAAACTCTCGACATTAACCAAGAGGAGATAACCCGATGGATGACCTAACCGAACTCAAACAAGCCGCTATTAAAGTTTTACAGGACTACTATGATTTCCTCGGTGACGATCCAGAGAGCGAATTACAATTGATTATCGATGAAAAAAATAACCACTATCTACTCCTCGAAGCCGGATGGTACAAAAACGAACGTATCTATGGCAGACTAATCCATATCGATTTACGCAATGAAAAACTCTGGATTCAGCACGACAGCACCGAAGAAGGCATCGCCAACGAACTTCTTAAACTAGGCATTTCCCCCCAAAGGATTGTGTTAGCCTTCAAGACCCCCGATCGCCGAAAAATTACCGATTTTGCAGTGGCATAGCAACCCAGTTTTCGTCATGTCAGTAATGAACGTTTGCCAACTGTCCCAACAATATCCGGCGATCGCCCAACTTATCGCCCAAAAAGAAGCCGCTTAACTTCCCACAGCAAAAAGAGGATCTTCAGAGAACTTTAACCATGATTGAAATCGAAACCCTCAAAAACGACATTCTCGAACTATCCCCAGAAGCACAGCAAACAGTTGCCGAGTTTGTTCAGTTTCTCAAGTCAAAAGCCAAAATTAATCAAACACAGCCCACCCCATTAAACCTAGAAAATCAAAACTTTGTTGGTATGTGGAGCGACAGACCAGAAACCCAAGACAGTAGCCAATGGGTGAGAAATCTACGTCAAAATCAATGGACTCGCTAATATGCAAAAATTACTCATTGATACCGACATTCTGATAGACATCGCCAATAACGACATCACCGCAAAACAACGCCTTACCAAAGAATCTCAGCACTACCAACTTACAATTTCTAGCATCACCGAAATGGAGTTAATCGTCGGTTGTCGGAACAAAACAGAACTACAAAATCTGAATCAATTTCTAAATCAATTTAATCGATTAAACCTAAACGAAAATATCTCTAACATCGCTATTCAACTCATACAAACCTATAACCTAAGCCATAACCTACTCATTCCCGATGCCCTTATCGCAGCAACGGCGATCGGGGAAAATATGCCTCTACTCAGCAAAAATCAAAAAGATTACCGATTTATCTTAAATCTCAATCTGCTGAGTTATCCCTAAACAAACTCAACTCATTGCCAAAGAAGCTTTTTTAAACCTTATCTATACCCATCTGTAGGCGATCGCTCAATGCCCTCCCTAGCCGTAAAATAAAAACAGATTCCAACAAAGAGAGACAACAGTGATTGATATCTATGGCGGCAAAGATCCACGCAACATTCCCAGTTATTCCGCTGGGGACGCAGCCCGCTACCTAAATATCCCAGTCTCCACCATTCGATCTTGGACAATCGGCAGAAAATACAGCAGCACCCAAGGGCAAAAGAAATTTCATCCCCTCATCGAAACTCAGAAACAAAAGCCCCTAACTCTCACCTTCACCAACCTGATCGAACTCCACATCCTACGAGCGATCCGCCACCACCACAAAATAGACTTAGATAAAGTTCGCACCGCCCTAGAATTCATCAACGAACAAATAAAAATTCCCCATCCCCTAGCCCATCAAGACTTCCACACCGATGGCGCAGATCTCTTCATCGAAAAATACGGCTCCCTGATCAATGCCTCCCAAAAAGGACAACTCGCCCTCAAAGATGTCCTAAAAATCCACCTAGAACGCATCGAACCCGACGATCAAGGCATCGCCACCAAACTCTATCCCTTCACCCGTAGCAGCCTCGAAAATAACCCCAAAATTGTCGTCATTGACCCCCGCATCTCCTTTGGCAAACTAATCATTGCAGGCACAGGCATTCCCACCCGAATCCTTGCCGAACGCTACCATGCCGGAGATTCTATCGAAGAACTCGCCTATGATTACGACTGCGAATCCATCAAAATCGAAGAGGCGATCCGCTGCGAAATGAACTGGAAAACCGCCGCATGAGCCAAGATGAGCCAATCTTTTTCATTGACCGTTGCCTAGGCAAACGCCGAATTATCGAAGCCCTCGCACCACTGAATATCAGGCTTGAAACCCACGATGATCATTTCTCCCAGACAACCCTCGATATTGAATGGATTCCAGAAATAGGCAGCAGAGGCTGGATCATTCTGACCAAAGACGCGGCGATCGGGCGTAACCAAATCGAACGGCAAACAGTAGCCCAAGCCAATCTCAGAATGTTTACCCTTGCCTCCCAAAATCTTTCCGGTCAAGAAATGGCAGAAATTTTTCGGCTGGCGATTCCCCACATCAAAGAATTCCTAAACACAAATCCACCGCCATTCATCGCTAAAATTTATCGAGACGGCACAGTGTCCGAATGGAAAAACGCTACGGCACTACTCAACGAAATAAATTAACAGATAGTAGGCGATCGCCCCAATGACCTCAAACTTTGATTTCCTCAAAACCGATTTCCCAAAGTTATTTGACCACGCGATCCAAGCCGAAAGCCTAGTTTACAGTACGCCCCGTGCCAGTTGTTTCTATAGCCGCTACACCCTAGAACAAGCCGTCCTATGGCTCTACCAAAACGACCCCTATCTCCAACTCCCCTACGACACCAAACTTGGTGCGCTAATCCACGAACAAACCTTTCAAGACAATCTTTCCCCCGGCATCTTCCAGAAAATACGCCTCATCCAAAAAGTCGGGAATATTGCAGCCCATCAACAAAAGGCGATCGGCGATCGCGATGCCCTCCACATCATCGAAGAACTCTTTCATTTCCTGTATTGGGTCTGTCGATACTACTCCCCCAACGGCAAAAACCTAGGCGAAATCAGCTTTAATCCTGCCCTCCTCCAACAACCCGAAACCAGCGGCACAACAGAAAAATCCCTCGAAGAACTCCAACAACTCGAAGCCAAACTCTCCCAAACCGAGGCGATGAAACGGATCGCCGAAGAACGCCAACAACGCACCGAGGCAGAACTCGCCAGCCTTAAAGCCCAACTCGATGCCCTCCTTGCCGCCAACAAAGCCGTACCCGATCGCCACAACTGGAACGAAGCCAACACCCGCAAATATCTCATCGATGTCCTCTTACAGGAAATGGGCTGGGATCTCAGCGATCCAAACTGTCGCGAATATCCCGTTGAAGGAATGCCCTTATCTGTTAACCCATCCGGTAAAGGCAAAATCGATTATGTTCTCTGGGATGACAACGGCTTACCCCTTGCCGTTATCGAAGCCAAACGCACTACAAAAGATCCCAAAATCGGACAACAACAAGCCAAACTTTACGCCGACTGTTTGGAGCAAAAATTTAACCAACGCCCGATCATCTTCTACAGCAACGGCTATCACACCTACATTTGGGATGATTGCAACTATCCCCCCCGCGAGATCCATGGATTTCTGAGAAAGGACGAATTACAGCGACTCATCTGGCGACGCACCAACCAAAAAGCCCTCCACCTCGTACAGGTTAACCAAGACATTGCAGGATTTGAGCGACCCTACCAAATCGAAGCCATCAAACGCATCACCGAAACCTTTACGAATAAGAACCGTAAAGCCCTCCTCGTCATGGCAACCGGAACCGGAAAAACTCGCACGGCGATCGCCCTTGTGGATGTCCTCATCCGAGCCAATTGGGTTAAACGAGTCCTATTCCTAGCCGATAGAAACAGCCTTGTTAGACAAGCCAAACGCGCTTTCAATAAGCATCTCCCCAACGCCACCGTGATCAACCTCGTCGAAGAAAAAGACGTACAGGGCGCAAATGTCGTGGTGTCCACCTATCCCACTGTGATG
>JBIKYI010000510.1:0-2962 GCA_044355355.1 Limnothrix sp.
CTTAACATCAGAATATCCTTATGAGTCCCTCTTCAGAAAGACCCTAGCTGTTGCACTTCAAATTTGAATTGGCGATATAAAAAAGTAAAAAAAAGCTGCGAATTGTTAATAAATATAATCGAGATTTCTATTGGGACGTAAAAGGTAATCCTCTATATTGATTTGTGGTTTGGCAATCCAATCTGGGTTGTCGATATTGTGGCGACAGGACAGATCCTCTAAACTGGGCGAACTCACTGTATCTTTCGGTGTATAAGTTCAACGTATACGATTCTGACATTGGACTTGTCATTTTTCAATTTTTATTTTTTGAAGTTTTTTATTGATTGTCAGCTCCTATGAGTAAAACTACTGAGGCGATCGCCACCACCAGAAAGAGAGAGCCGCTAATCAGTTGGCTGCTATACATTGCACTGAAATGGGGGGTGATTAGACCCATCATGTCGGGTTACTTTCATTTCCGGATTTATGGTACAGAAAATATTCCCAAGGAAGGGGGGTTTATCGCCGTCAGTAACCACGCCAGCAATGTTGATCCCCCAATGCTTTCGGCGGGAATTACTCGCCCCCTAGCTTTTATGGCAAAGGAGGAACTATTTCGCGTACCCGTCCTGAAGCAATTGATTAGCGCCTATGGAGCCTATCCGGTGAAACGGGGGACAGGCGATCGCGGGGCGATTCGAGCCGCCATTCATTCCATCGAACAAGGCTGGGGAGTCGGCGTTTTTCTCCAGGGAACCCGCACCAAAGATGGTCGTGTCACCGAGCCAAAAGCCGGAGCTGCGTTAATTGCCGCCAAAGCCCAAGTGCCCTTGATCCCCATGAGCATTAATGGCACAGACAAAATTTTTCAAGAAAATAGCAAATTCCCCCGCCCCGTTGAAATTACCATCCACATTGGTCAGGCGATCGCCCCCCCCAGCTCCGTTACCAAAAACAACCTCAACGCAGTGACCCAAGCCTGCACCGAAGCCATTAATCAACTCCATGCACGGGGCAGACAGGCTCCAGACCTATGATCACAATCACAAAGATCGAGTGATATCAACAGGCGAAAAATAACAGCCAAAACGATTGAATGTTCACAAGACAATGAAACAAAAAAATGAACCCACAAGAACTCAGCATTAGCCGCATTAACATCATTCCAATCCATCAATACCCAAGACAATGCCGATGCAAATAAAGAATTTTTGTATATATTTTGTATATAGTTAGGAAATACCCTGAAAGGCATTGGGATGTGGTGTATCATTTCAAACAGAAGTCTTACACAGTACACCGTCCATCTACTAACCAAAACCATAGATTTGTTCCCCGCCTAGCGCATCGGTACACTCTGAACAACACATATAGCCAATATCTTGCGGTTCACTAACCCATGTCCGATTCAAAACAACAATTCAAAATCAACTTTTGGGGTGTACGCGGCAGTATTCCCTGCCCCGGTGCAGAAACTGTTAGATATGGCGGCAATACCCCTTGCATTGAGATGGTAGCGGGTGATGAGCGCTTAATCTTTGATGGGGGAACAGGCTTGCGGGTATTAGGGCAGTCCCTTATGAGTCAAATTCCCGTGGAAGCGCATATGTTCTTCACCCATTCCCATTGGGATCATATTCAAGGTTTTCCTTTTTTTGTGCCTGCCTTTGTCAAGGCGAATAAGTTCAACATTTACGGTGTCGTTGCGCCAAACGGTGCAACCATTAAACAGCGTCTGCATGACCAGATGCTACACCCGAATTTCCCTGTACCGCTTCAGATTATGCAGGCGGATCTGCGGTTCTTCTCTCTGGATGTGGGGGAAGTTTTGGAAGTGGGTGAGGTGGTGATTGAGAATGCGAAGTTAAACCACCCAGGAGAAGCGGTTGGCTATCGTATTAATTGGCGAGGGATTTCCGCCGCTTACATTACGGATACAGAACATTACCCGGATCGTATTGATGATCAAGTACTTAAGTTAGCGGACAATGCCGATGTGGTCATCATTGATGCTGCCTACACAGATAACGAGTATCATGATCCGAAATCGAGCAAGGTTGGCTGGGGTCATAGCACTTGGCAAGAGGCAGTCAAAGTCGCGAAGGCGGCGAAGGTTAAACAGTTAGTTATCTTTCATCATGATCCGCTCCACAATGATGAGTTTCTTGACCGGGTGGCAGAAGAGGCGGCTTCAGAATTTTCAAATACGGTATTGGCTCGGGAAGGGATGTCCATTGTGCTTAATCCTCCCAATGTCCAGACAGATTCAACAGGAACGGTTTCTGAAAAGTTGTCGGTTTGATTCGGTATAGAATACAGACAAATATTTCGGAATGTAAAGCGTGCGGGTAGTATCTTCAACGGCTGAGGCGTTAACGCCGACAAGTATTGCATTGGGAAATTTTGATGGTGTGCACCGTGGGCATCAGCGGGTTATTCAGCCAGCGGTTGCTTTTGCCCAGCGGTCGGCTTCGGTGTTGGCAAGGAGCGATCGCCTGGTTTTGTCACCTTCATTACCGGAAATTTGTCCGACGGTGGTGACCTTTGACCCCCATCCCAGGGAGTTTTTTTCAGGTAATCCTAAACGTCTACTGACTCTCCTACCGGAAAAGGTACAGGAACTGGAGAAGTTAGGGGTTGAGCAGTTAGTGCTGATGCCCTTTGATCGTGAGCTGGCTGCCCTCACACCGGAGGAGTTTATTGGTGAAATTTTGGTGAAACAACTCCAGACCCGGAGTATTAGTATCGGCATGGACTTCTGTTTTGGTCGTCAACGGAGTGGGAATTCTACTGATCTCCAGGCGATCGCCGTCGCCCATGGCATAGAAGTGACCATTGCCCCCCTGCACAAAGAAAACAACGAACGCATCAGCAGTTCCGCCATCCGTACCGCCCTCGCCGCTGGTCAAATCGACTATGCCAACCAGTTACTCGGTAGACCCTACAAACTCCAAGGTTGCGTCGTCCATGGCGAAAAAAT
>JBIKYI010000072.1:0-8753 GCA_044355355.1 Limnothrix sp.
ACAGATTTTATGTCTTTAGCGCTTTCCCTCGCTGTTGCTGTTCCTAGCACGATGGAATGGAGTCCCAAGGTTGCCGTGATCATGATTGTCTGTAACATTTTGGCGATCGCCATTGGCAAGATCAGCATCAAATATCCTTCCGAAGGGCCTGCTTTGCCGATGCCTGAGATGTTTGGTGGCATGGGAGTTGGTGCCTTACTCGCCACAACTAGTTTTGGTCATATCCTCGGTGTTGGCGTGATCCTCGGTTTGGCAAGTATGGGTGCAATCTAGACCCAAGGTTTGATCGAGTCTCTGGTTTTACCGGAGTTGAGTGTTACGCTTTTTGGATTTGATTTAATTTGGTTTAATCTAATCTTTAATCCCCTGATGGTTTGCCATTGGGGGATTTTTGCTGACGGAGAAAACCCCTGGCACTGGTGCGCGATCGCACATCTTGGAGTCCTGGATAGCGTTTGCGGGGTCTAAATTTGAGTTTGGCAAAGGGGTGAAGTTTGGGTTTGGCTGCCTCGGAATTTTGCCACCACCGTGAAATTACGCCGACGCTAATGCCACCGATCGCCGCAAAAAACAGGCTGCGGGGAATGCCATAACGTAACAACATAAAGGCGGGTAGAAAGGCAAAGGCGGCTTTTAATCCGGCACGAATTCCGGTTTCTTGTTTCTTTTTGTTGGGTTTAGCCATGGTTCTTCGGTATTTTGGCGTTGTGGCATTGGGGGGGAGTTCCTGGTGAACCTGGGTGGAGCTTCATGTCACAATCGTTGTTATAGCTCTATGGTAATTGCCCTGAAAATCGATGTCTTACTTTACCCATACCTTTACTGAAATCGCAGCTATTTTGGTGATTGCTTCGAGTTTGGGCGCGATCGCCGTTTGGTTAAAGCAGCCTTTAATTATGGCGTTTATTGCGGTGGGAATTTTGATTGGTCCCACGGGATTTGGGTTTGTCAGTGCGACGGAGGAGGTGGAGTTGCTGGCGGAGTTGGGGATTGCGCTGCTGTTGTTTGTGGTGGGTCTGAAGTTGGAGCCGAATGAAATTAATGCCGTCGGTTCGGTGGCAGTGATTACGGGGGTTGCTCAAATGGCGTTGACAGGGGGCTTGGGCTATGTGCTTTGTCTGCTGTTGGGGATGTCGATGGTGTCGGCGTTCTATGTGGCGATCGCCCTGACCTTTTCGAGCACCATTATTATTGTTAAATTGCTGTCCGACAAAAAGGAAATTGATGCACTCCATAGCCGCATTGCCGTTGGGGTGCTGATTGTGCAAGACATTGCCGTTGTGCTGTTAATGATTATCCTGTCCGCCTTTAGCAACAGCGAAACCAGCCTGGTACAGTCCATCTTGATGGTTTCTCTCAAAGGAGCCGCTTTTCTGGGTTCCCTGGCACTGATCACAAAATTTATCCTGCCGCAACTGTTACATAGCATTGCCCGTTCAACGGAATTATTGTTGATCTTTGCCATCACCTGGGCGATCGCCCTTGCCTCTGTGGGTGATCTGTTGGGCTTTAGTAAGGAAGTGGGCGCATTTATGGCGGGTGTATCCCTCGCGGCGACTCCCTACCGTCTAATTATTGCCCCCCGTCTCGTCAGCCTGCGGGATTTCCTGTTGCTCTTTTTCTTTATTAATCTGGGCATCCACATCGAGATTACCGATTTCGCCCGTCAAATTCTGCCAGCCTTACTTCTTTCTGGTTTTGTCCTATTTGCAAAACCCCTGATGGTCATGGCGATCGTCGGCAGACTCGGCTACAAAAAATACACCAGTGTCGTCACCAGCCTTTCCTTGGGGCAAATTAGTGAGTTTTCATTAATTTTGGCGGGTTTAGGCGTAAGTTTGGGACATATCACCCCTGAAACCAGTGGCTTAATTACGCTTGTGGGCTTAATCACCATGGGCTTATCCACCTATATGATTTTGCGTTCCAGTAGCATCTACGAACAATTTTCTCCCTGGTTTAGTTGGGTTGAGCGCGATATGCCCCATAAAAAGGAAGGTTCCCTCGATATTGCGGAATTTGCTGATCTAGATGTGATTGTGTTTGGGTTAGGTCGCTATGGCGGCAGTTTACTCCAGGATTTACAGCGCTTGGGGGTGAATGTCCTGGGCGTTGATTTTGACCCAGAATTAGTCAATTTTTGGCGATCGCAAGGGGTAATGACCTTTTACGGCGATGCCGAAGATCCAGAATTTCCTGCCGTCTTGCCCCTAAAAAAAGTCACCTGGATTATTAGCACCCTACCCGGCTTAGATATCGGTCTAAAATTACTTCATCACCTGAAACAACACCATTACGAAGGGAAAATTGCCCTCACCAGCCATAGCCTCCAAACCAGCCATTCCCTAGAAAAAGCGGGGGCAGATTTAGTCTTACTTCCCTTCCGGGATGCAGCCATTGAAGCCGCAAGACTACTCCACCAAAACATTGCTGAAGATACCGCTAGATAGAGATTCATCGTCCTGCTAAATTTGAGGGAATCAATCCATAGGTGCTTATGATTAGTCGTTATAATCTGCCTGCCATTCTTGAGGGCTACTCCCAGGGATACTTTTTGATGTCGGATGATAATGACAATCTAGGCTGGTATTCCAGTAAACAAAGGACACTGATTCCCCTAGATGAACGGTTTCGTTACCCCAAATCCCTCCGTCGGGTATTAAATCAAAATGAGTTTACCCCGGCAATCAACCAGGCTTTTCAAGAGGTCTGTATTGGCTGTGCTAACCGAGAGACGACCTGGATTTCGCCGGAGTTAATGGATATTTATCTGGCGCTGCACCGGGCGGGTTGGGCGCATAGCTTTGAAACTTGGCAGGGGGGAAAATTGGCAGGAGGCATTATGGGCATAGTGATCGGCGGGGCATTTATCGGTGAATCGATGTTTTTTAACATTCCTGATGGCTCGAAGGTGGCAATGGTGCTGCTCGTCCAGCATTTACGCAAACAGGGTTTTTTATTGTTTGATGCCCAACTCCAAAACCCGCACCTAGAGCGCTTTGGATCCCACATTATTGGCAATGGCGAATACCAGCAATTACTCCGCATCGCGATTCAAATGCCCTGTCAGTTTGTCCAACCCCTCTGATATCTGAATTAATGGGGGGTCAGCATAATTAATTGACGTGCTTGGAGCGATCGCACGGCATTGAGGTCAAAATCATCGATGGTGGCAAGGATTTGACCGATGGTTTGACTGCCATCACAGCCCTGCATAAAGGCATATTCTGGGGCGGTGAGACTGGTTAAGCGGTAGTCAAAATCGAAGAGGGATTGACTCGGCCAACCGTTGAGACAGGGGTGTACTTCGGCGATCGCCTGGGACAATGCCCCATCGTCAGACCAGTCGGTAATTTCTAGGGGCGGTTTGGCGAGGAAAAATTCATAGTGGCTGATCGTCGTATCTAACAGTTCAATTAAGCGATACCGTTGGCGATCGCCCAAAGTTTTTGCCCGTTCAATCAGTTCCGGAGCCTTGCCCACCAAGCGATCCAGATCCCAAAATGCCGGATTCGAGAACCCAACAAACTCCAAACCAGAGGCATCAATGAGATCAAATAACGTCTTGATGTTGTAATCCACCTCCTGGGGATGGACATACATATCCGCAAAGGAGGCATCCCGGTGATTTTCCAGCGACCAGCGTTCCTTATCGTATTGCACCAGACGGTTATGCTCCGGCAGACTCGCAAAAATTTGGCGACCTACCTGCACCCCGTCTACATAATCTCCCCGTTTCTCCTGCTGAAATAGGGCGATCGCCTCCTGCATCAACTGAATTTCCCAGCGACCCAACTCCGCATACACAAAAATATGAAACAATCCCCCCGGCGCTAACTTCTTCGCCAAAGCCTGAATTCCCTGCACCGGATCCGGCATATGGTGCAGCACCCCAACACAATTAATCAGATCAAACTGCCCCTCCAGTTGATCCGCTTGCTCAATTGGTAGTCTTTGAAAAGTCACTGGAGCCTGGTGTTGCGCCCGAACCCCCGACTGCTGACAACGGGTTTCCGCCACCGCCAAAGCCCCTTCACTGAGATCAATCCCCACAATTTCCGCCTCAGGGTTCAGGTGAAGTAAGTACTCAGTCCCCACACCCGTCCCACAGCCCGCATCTAAAATTCGAATATCCGACCTTTCCGGCTTACGACCCGTACAAAAATTATGGGCAGCCTGCCAATGCCAGCGCCAGTTATACCCTGGTGGCGGCTCATTTAACAGCGGCTCCGGCGGAAAAGGATAGGTATTGTAAAGTTCACGGACAGCTTGCTGACGCGCTTCAGGGGAGTTCATGGCAGAGTTCGAGGAGGAGGTCATAAATTCAGAAACACCAAATGCGATGGCTTATGTAAAGAGTGACAGACTAGAGTATCTGGCAAAACAGCACAGAGGTCATTGTGCAATGGTGATCCCCCATTTCCTCATTTTTTTGACATAGTTCTTAACAAACTTCTTCTGAGTACCGGAAACGTTTTACCCTTAGTTCTAGCTAAAAGATAAACATCTCATTTAATAACGCATTCGGGAGAAGCGATCGCTTAAGGGCACATTCGCGAACTTTTGCTTACTTTCTCCCAAAAGCCCTTATATATTGAACATTTTTTGATTGGAGATAGTTGAAAGTCCATGACGATTAGAGCCAGCGGCGGCAGCTCTTTAGCACGCCCCCAGTTATATCAAACCGTTCCCCTCTCCAACATTTCTCAAGCGGAGCAGCAGGATCGGTTCCCTGAGACTGGAGAACTTACCGCCCTTAACACATTTTTCACCTCCGGACTCAAGCGCTTGGCGATCGCCGAAGCCATCAAACAGAGTTCCCAATTGATCGTCTCCCGTGCAGCCAACCGGATTTTCACGGGCGGTTCCCCTCTTGGCTACCTAGAGAAACCAGCTTTCAACCCGAACGAAGCAACCGTTGACCTCGGCTCTGCCCTAAGTTCGACCGGCACAGCTAGCTCCGACACCAGTATCCTCAGCGGCGTGCGCAGCCTGTTCCTCGGTTCCGGCAGCGGCAAAATCCCCGCAGGATTCCGCCCCATCAGCGTTGCCCGTTACGGTCCCCGCAACATGACCAAGTCCCTCCGCGACATGGCTTGGTTCCTACGCTACACAACCTATGCGATTATTGCTGGCGATCCCAGCCTGCTGATCGTGAACACCCGTGGACTCAAGGAAATCCTTGAGAACGCCTGTTCCATCCCGGCAACAGTTGTCGCCATCCAAGAAATGCGAGCTGCCTCCATCGACCTCTTCCGGGGCGATGCCGAAGCCCAAGAAATCGTTGCTCAGTATTTTGATGTTCTGTTGACCGAACTACAAACCCAGTCTCCCAACAATAAACTGCGCCAACGTCCTTCCAGCGACCAACAGGGCTTAGAACTCCCCCAGAGTTACTTCAACGCTGCTGAAAAGCGCCAGAAGTTTGTCATGAAGCCTGGCTTGTCTGCCCTAGAGAAAAATTCGGTCATTAAGGCCGCTTACCGTCAAATTTTTGAGCGTGACATTACCCGCGCCTATAGCCAATCCAATTCTTACCTGGAATCCCAAGTCAAGAATAACGACATCTCCATGAAGGAGTTTGTCCGTCGCTTGGCAAAATCCTCCCTCTACCGCAAGCAGTTCTTCGAGCCGTTTATCAACAGCCGTGCCCTAGAACTTGCTTTCCGTCACATTCTCGGTCGTGGTCCCTCTTCCCGTGAAGAAGTGCAGCAATATTTTGCGATCGTTTCCAGCGGTGGTTTACCTGCCTTGATCGATGCCTTGGTCGATTCCCAAGAATATTCTGATTACTTCGGTGAAGAGACTGTTCCTTACATCCGTGGCTTAGGTCAGGAAGCTCAGGAATGTCGTAACTGGGGGATGCAACAGGATCTGTTTAAATACAGTGCACCTTTCCGCAAGGTTCCTCAGTTCATCACAACCTTTGCCAGCTACAACCAACCTCTGCCCGATCAGCATGTTTACGGTTCTGGTAACGACTGTCTGGAAATTCAATTCGGTGCAATCTTCCCGACAGAAACCCGTCTCCCCAGTGCCAGCCCTGCGCCATTTGGTAAAGATACCCGCCGGATCTTGATTCACCGTGGCCCTGGTATTAATAACCAACTCAGCAATCCAGGGGCACGTGGTACTCAGCCCGGAACCCTGGGGGCGAAGGTTTTCCGTTTGAACAACGAATTACCTGGATCTGCTAAGGGCAAAGCAAATCCGAATGTTAGCTTCTCTGAAAGTGCCACCCAACGCGTGATCGATGCGGCTTACCGTCAGGTCTTTGGTCGGATGGTCTATGAAGGACAGCGCCAAAAAGTTGCGGAAATCAAGCTCGAAAATGGTGATATCACCCTGCGTGAATTTATCCGGGCATTGGCAAAATCTGAGGTTTTCCGTAATCTTTACTGGTCTTCCCTCTATGTCTGTAAGGCGGTTGAGCATATCCACCGTCGCTTACTGGGTCGCCCCACTTACGGTCGTAAGGAAATCAATAGCTACTTTGACCTCTGTGCGAAGAAGGGTTTCTATGCGCTGATTGATGCGATTCTCGACAGCAAAGAATATGAAGAGGCTTTCGGTGAGGACACGGTTCCTTACGAACGCTACTTAACCCCTGGTGGTTACTCTCTACGTAATACTCGCCCTGGTGCAATCCGTGAGGATGTGGGTACGAAGGTTCATGTGGAGACTACGCCACGCTTTATCGAGTTGGGTACTTCCAGCACGAAGGGTCTGCCTGTAACGGATGTTGAAACTCGCCTGAAGCAGGGTGTTTCTGCCCAACGTCAGCAGACTAAGGCATTCAAGCTCACTGATACTTTCAATAAGGTTGAGCTGAAGACCACGATCGCCGCTGCCTACCGTCAGGTGTTTGAGCGCGACATCGAGCCTTATATTGTAGATGCGCAGTTCACTGCCCTAGAAAGTAAGTTGGGCAACCGTGAGATCAACATGAAGGAATTCATCGAGGGTCTCGGCTGTTCTGAGCTGTACATGAAGGAGTTCTATACCCCCTACCCGAACACCAAGGTGATTGAGATGGGTACGAAGCATTTCCTCGGACGTGCGCCTTTAGATCAGAAAGAAATCCAGAAGTATAACCAAATTTTGGCTTCCCAAGGTCTCAAAGCGTTCATCGGCGCGATGGTCAATAGCATGGAGTATCTCGATAGTTTTGGTGAGGACACTGTGCCTTTCCGTCGCTATCCCACTCTCCCGGCGGCGAACTTCCCCAATACAGAGAAGCTCTACAACCAGTTGACCAAGCAGAACAGCGATATTGTTGTTCCCAGTTTTGAGCCTGCTGTGAAGCGTTAATCGGACGATTATTGAACGATTAATTTACATCTCCTAATCTAATTTCAAGCGAAAGCCCCTCCAGTGATGCAGGGGCTTTTTATGGTGTTTTTATTACTGATATTTGTTGTGACTAGGACAACAGATGTCATTGAGGGGGCATGATTGATTTATAGTCGTTTCGGTTAAGTTTGAGAATTTCTGATCCCTCCGCATTTCGACAAGCTCAGTCTTTCACCTTCGGCACCTCCCTTAGAAAGGGAGGCAATGAGTGTCTAAATTTTTATTTGGAATGATTATAGTTGATTGGTTTATTTGGTAATTCGCAGGGTGTAAGGCAGCTTAGAGCCACTCGCGTCAAAGTTACCGACAAAGATTTCATAGGTGCTGGAAGAATGCCATACGCCACCAATTGCTGCGGTAATACCACTATCGGGATCGGCGATCGCACAGAAGGGAGAAGCACCTGGATCACTGGCATTACGAATCATCAACGTATAAGGCTGGGGCACTGAGGGGGAGGCAACTTCAATTTTCATAGAGACTAGCCCCCCAGAACTGACGGAAAAGGTATGGTTGGGACTGCTTTCAATCCAGCCACAAGTACCACTGTTTTTCAGACCGCCTGCTGCGCCACGGATTTGATTGTTATAGGGGTTGCCATCAATTAATAGGCTTTGATCTCCACTGGTGGAAACAGTGAAGGATTGGGCTTGGGCGATCGCCGGGAAAGTGAGCGACAGGGATATCGCCCCTAAGCAGAGGGCGGTAAAGGCGGTTTTGACGGGAAATTTAGTCATTTTCGAGTGAACCCTAAGGGTTATGAAGGAGTTGACAATCCCTTGAGGGAGTTCCTCCCTGATCACTTAGAAGAAGAATCTTCTGAAAAAGTTCCCAACGGACAGAATCCTTAGGAAACCATTGATCCCAGGGTAACTTAAATTTCAGGTAGGTCGATCCTCTGCTTTATTCGCCGTTACATGAAGTTTGATTTAATGTTTGATTCATAGATCTTGATGGTGTTTATGGATGTGACGGGGATAGTAAACAGTCAAAATAAACCGACAACCAATCAAAAACATATTTCCTGACATGGGGCGAATAGGGGATTTTAGATTGTGCGATGACATTCTATGATTAGGAGGTAAATTTGCCTCTTACCGTAAGCAATCTAAGGGCGGCGGTAAGGCGATTCAAACAGTCCATCACAGAATTTTTAGTCCATAAGGAGATCCCCCATGAGCCTAGTTTATGTACTTCTTTTCAACGCTCGCACCGAAAATGAAGGGATTCATACACTACAAACGGGCGATCGCAATAAAGTGCTCATGTTCCTCGATGAAGATGACGCTATTCGCTTTGGTTTAATGCTGGAAGCCCAGGATTTTCCCCCGGTCACCATTGAAAAAATGGATGAGGAAGACATTATCGAATTTTGCCGAGATGCGGACTATGATTGGGAG
>JBIKYI010000355.1:0-4021 GCA_044355355.1 Limnothrix sp.
CGCAAACTGTCGAGACTTGTCGGCAGCAGCCGATGTTATTTTCAGCTTAGACAAAGGATTTTAGACTCGCAATCCCATTCTTAAGATTTTGTTACAATTTATTGAGTGATCTGCATCGCATTCATGAATGATTATTTGAATCGTTGATTCTCCACATCATTTGGCAAGTTAAACTGCGCTAATCAGTCACTAATTACAGACTTATTCAATAGCCTTGCGAGTTTTCTAGGAATTTATGGATATTTCTGGATAGTTTATCGTTAATTTGTGAGTAATTAATGACAAGCAATGGCTAATTAGGCAAATTAATGACCAACTTGCTCTTAACCAGGAATAACCTTTGATGATCATCTATGGTCATTCCAAACAAAAATTAAAAGAAGTGCCGAGGGTGAAAGACTGAGCTTGCGGAAGTACGGAGGGATCAGAAATTCTCGAACTTAAGCAAAAGGACTATATTTTGCTCTATATTTTCCTAGCATATTTAAGTCAGTGAACAAAAAGAATTGAACCCAAATAAAAATTTTAAGTCATAGAAAATTTTAGATCATAGAACGTTAAAAAAAGACAGGGACTAGCATGGCAAAATTTACACTGAGAGCCTTGAGCTAGGCTCCTGTATGGCTAGGGCAAAGATGACTTGCATAGTTTCTAAAAAGCTAATTAACCAGGGAGCTTGATCCTCGCTCTGATCAGTATAAGCAGCTAGCAAAGAATTCAATGAAAGTACTAATTTTGTGTGGCTCTGGGGGGAAATTAAGATTAGTTTTAAGAGCAAAATACAAAGGGAAATACAATCCTGTTGGATCATCAATAGGGTGAAGGGGTGGCTCGGATCTTCAAGATTTTTAGGATTAATCAGATAGCCGATTAGAGCGTTAACGGTTTGAGTAATAAGGTGACTGTTAACTTTGATCGTATTTTTAGTGGGATATAGATTGAAAAGATGTTGATCAATTTTTTCGGATAGCCACTGGAGACGGCGATCGCCATTGATGGATAGGAATAAATAGGCAGAGAGTTCTTCCTTAAATGCCTCAAAGTCTAACTGATGGGCTTCAGCAAGCAATTGGGTCGCGCGTTGGTTATAGTTGCGTTGTTGTTGGGTGATGAGTTTGTGAAGGATCTGTAGGGTTGTGGGATGAATTAGGGAAGGGTTGGCACTCTGTTTTTTTTCCCGTTTGGTTAGATGCATCACCAACTGAAATTTGTAACGATTTTTCAGGGCTTGATGCATTTTTTCTGAGGCTTCCCGCTGATAATCGCTCGCTTCTTGGTCGTGGGCGATCGCCAATAATTTTAAAGTCGCATAGCGATC
The DNA here is from genome assembly GCA_044355355.1 of Limnothrix sp. GTDB lineage: Bacteria > Cyanobacteriota > Cyanobacteriia > Cyanobacteriales > MRBY01 > MRBY01. The sequence continues at coordinate 1,319 of JBIKYI010000355.1, forward strand.
GCTCCAATGGAGATCCGGCGATGGCTGATGGGTAAAAAATAACTGTAAGAGTTTAAACTGCTCACTACCTTTAAAACAGGTCAATGCATGGCTGAAACGACGCAACAATAAGACGTTATCCGTCGAAGTTTCTAGCTCAAACTGGAGCAAGTTAAATAACTGGAAAAGGTAGTTTGGTTTCTTTCTGGTGAAACAAGTGTTGATCAAAATATAGCAACAGTCTGTCAGCAGAGAAATAAAGTGATCAGGACAATTGACAACGCAACAAATGGATTGCTGTAAATCAGGCTCTAATTGGTCAGGGTTGTACTGGATAAAAAGAGCATCAAACTGTTCTAAAATGGTGTCTAGGGATACCTGTTCTGCTAAATCAAGAAAGTAATTGAGGACATTCTCTTGTTCTTGCTTAATATTGTAGAGAAAGCCACTATTCGATTCTTCCCATCTTTTTTTCTGGACTTGAATGCCCCAAGATTCATCTTGAATTCTGGCGATGCGCTGGAGTGAATGCGGGTCGTGACGGCTATGGTGGCGATGACCGGAGAAGCTTTGTTGCCTGTTAACGAGATCAGCCTCTAGGTAAGAGCCATTGAAGCTAGCATTAAACTGTTCTGACCTTTCTAAATGCTCTAAGGTGCTACTCATTGGTCTCTATTCCTAAAAAAAATTGTTGCTATGGCATTGATTATGATGGGGCTGGGAAGAATTTGCTGTGATGCCCAGGGTCGAAAGGTCTGTAGCCCATCAGTGATATTACGTGAGTTAGATCACATTTTACTTCAATACTTCAAAATAAGCTCAGTAATTTCTCTGGTTTTTGAGCTTTCTGAGGAGCGACATTATAAATCTCTTCCCTTAAGTGGAAACATTTTTCAGACTAGTGTTATCAATGAATGTAGGGTTTTCCTCATACTGATATAAGGCATGTTCCAAGACTTTCAACTCTCCATTACGCATTTGGGTGATAATCGCTACTTTCTTCGCACTGAGAAGGTGGCAGCTGGGGTTCCTTTGGCTGAAGAACAGGTCGAATGGGATGTGGATCAGTGGTTGCTGGAGGCGCAAAATTTGATGAGTGATCCGCTCTCGCGTCTGTTGCAGGGGACGGGGCGGTTGAGTGCTCAGAATCGTCTGGTGACACCGGATACTGATCTGATCTCCTTGAGTATGACGGAGGTTCCGGCGATCGCCACGACTTTGATGGAGTTCGGACAAAAGCTCTATCAGGCCTTATTTGTTAGGAGTCTTAAGGATAGTTGGAGTAAAGCCCAGGCGATCGCCCACAACCAAAACCAGATTTTGCGGCTGCGACTCGGCTTTAAGGAACCCCGTCTGTCCAGTCTGCCCTGGGAAGTGATGAACAGTATGGATGCGGACGATGGCGAGATTGAAAGCCTCACCACAGGCATCGAAACCAGCTTTTCCCGCTACCACAGCAAAACCCAAGGGGCAGCGGAAACCCCCTCCATGGATGAGGTGCAGCCCCAAACGTTAAAAATATTGATGGTGCTTGCCAGTCCCGCTGATCAAGACCGCCTCGAACTACGCCAGGAAGCAGAACATCTCCAGAGCGAACTCGACAAAGACACGGCAGCGGGTAGCCCCCGCCTGGAATTAAGAATTTTAGATAATCCGGGGCGACAGGAACTGACGGAAGTGCTGGAGCAGGGACATTTTCAGGTGTTCCACTATGCGGGTCATAGTAATTTGAGTAATTTTGGCGGCGATATTTATCTGGTTAACCGTGAGACGGGTTTAACGGAACCTTTTGCGGGGGATGATTTGGCGGGTTTGTTGGTGAATAATGGCGTGCAGTTTGCGATTTTTAATTCTTGCCACGGGGCGGATGGAATTGCGACTCTCCAGAGCCAGGATGCCACGGAAAAAAATCTTGCCCAGGCTTTAGTGCGGCGAGGGATTGCGGCGGTGGTGGCAATGTCTGCCCAGATTCCGGATCAGGTGGCTCTGACCTTTACGCGGTTGCTCTATCGCAATTTGCATCTGGGTTATCCGATTGATTTTAGTTTGGGGCGGGTGCGGCAGGGGTTAATTTCTGCCTATGGTTCCCATCAACTCTATTGGGCGTTGCCTGTGTTGTCGATGAATCCCCATTTCCATGGGTTATTGCAACATCGTCCGCTCAATCGGGAGGGGTTGGCGGAGTTATTGCATATTTCGGATTTAGAATTGTCGAGTCTGTCGCCGGAGGATGAGGATCGTTTGGCGATCGCCGATCCGTACCTCAGTGATGAGAGCTTTTTCCTTGATGATTTCGATGAGGAGTCCGATGAGTCTCTGTTCTCTCCCCCTAGTCAAACCCGCCCAATCGCGAGTGCCGAGACGGATTTTATTAAAAATATTTTGGCGGAGATCAGTTCAGATATTCAAGAGATTAAGGAGGAAAAACAAGGGACAGGAACCCAGCTAAAAACGGCAACAGGTCTAGTTTTACCGGAGCACACCCAGACGAAGCAGTGGTTCTGGCAATATCGCTGGTATTTGGCGATCGCCGCCGCTGTGGTGATTGCCCTTGGGGGAGGCTTGTCCTGGTGGCAGAGGCAACAACGCATCGCCCATCAACCCCCGGCGATCGACAACAATATCACGATGCAGCCCAACCTCGATCTCTCAACCCTGAGTAATGAGATGCTCCTCGCCCGTGCCCAAAAGGAAAAAAATAATTGGCAATCCCTCGCGGCGATC
>JBIKYI010000356.1:0-4018 GCA_044355355.1 Limnothrix sp.
GGTTGACGGGGTGGATTACTTAGTGGATTACTTAATGGGCTGACTGATTGTGTTGTGATTGATCTTACGGATCATCGGACGGTGATCAGGAGGGACGGGATGGCGATCGCCTCCATTCAGAATCGCGGTTAGTTGTTGATTCGCGTAGTGAATGGGGACGGCATTTCAACTTTTTGACAATTTTTTTGACAATTGTGTTTCTTCCGCTAACCCTGAGATAAACTGCCAATACTCTTTAGACTGTTGGTTGCGACTGTTGTTTGCCGTCCTAGTGGAATTTTTTGGTCATGATTCAGTTTTATGATGCATTTATCTCCTATGGTCGTGCAGATAGTAAGGATTTTGCGACTAGGCTCTATGAAAGACTTACTACCCTGGGCTATGGGGTCTGGTTTGACCAAAATGATATTCCGTTAGGGGTGGATTATCAGTTAGAGATTGATGGGGGCTTGGAGCGATCGCATAATTTCATTTTCATCATGGCTCCCCATTCGGTGAATTCTCCCTACTGCGGACTTGAGGTGGAACGGGCAGTATTGCGCAATAAGCGGATTATTCCATTGCTGCATGTGGATGAATTACCGAGGGCAACTTGGCAACAGCGCAATCCCCAGGGTACAGACGAAGAATGGGCGGAATATCAGGCACAAAAATTGCATTTTGGCGATGTGCGCAATCCACGGATTCACCCGTTGTTGGGCAAGATTAATTGGATCTATGGGCGGGAAGGGGTTGATGATTTTGAGGCGGCATTGGCTGGCATTGTCAGTATCATTGAGCGGCACAAGGACTATGTGCAACAGCATACGGAGCTGCTCAGTCGAGCTTTGGTCTGGGAGGAAAATCAACGGCGATCGCAATATTTGTTAGTCGGTCAAGCAAGGGAACGGGCAGAGGCTTGGTTGAAGATCCGTTTTCAAGATGAACAGTCCCCCTGTCTGCCGACGGAACTCCATGGCGAATACATTACCGAGAGCATCAAAAATGGCAATAACCTGATGACCCAGGTGTTTCTGTCCTATGCCAGTGGCGATCACGCAACCATGGAAAAGATTCGGCGATCGCTTTGGTTGGAGGGGATCACCGTTTGGACAAACACCACGGATATCCAGACGGGGGAGGCCTTTCAACGGGCAATTGATCGGGGTATTGAACAGGCAGACAATCTCGTTTACCTTCTTTCACCGAATGCGGTCAAGTCCAGTTACTGCCAATATGAACTCGAACGGGCGATCGCCCTCCACAAGCGCATCATCCCCATTTTGGTCGCAGTCACGCCCCTAGAAGATCAACCCAAAGAATTACAAGGTCTGCAATATATCGACCTCACGGACAACGAGCGAGAAGAAGATTATCACCTCGATGAAAGCCAACTGCTCAAAATTTTTAAAACCGATGAAATCTACTTTCAGACCCATAAAACCCTATTAGTCCAAGCAATTAAATGGGAGCAACAACACCGCAACCCCAGCATTTTATTGCGGGGCTACAACCTCCAGGAAGCCGAATCTTGGCTGAAAACAGCGAAACTACGCACCAGTCACCCCCCAACGGATCTACAAATCGAATTTCTCGAGGAAAGTTTACGGCAACCTCCAGCAGATTCCCTCGATGTTTTTGTATCCTATTCCCGTGCGGATTCAGATTTTGCGCGTAAGTTAAATGACAATCTGCAAATTTTTGGCAAACTCACCTGGTTTGACCAAGAAAGTATCGCCACATCGAGTGCGGATTTTCAGCAGGAAATTTATCGAGGTATTGAAGTTGCCGATAATTTCCTATTTATTCTTTCGCCAGAAGCAATCAATTCGCAATACTGTGCAGACGAGGTGGAATATGCCGCAAAACTGAATAAACGGATGATTACGATCTTGTATCGGCAGGTCAATCCTCAGGATCTACACCCTGAATTAGCGAAGGTGCAATGGCTCGATTTCAATCGCTATGATGGGGATTTTGGGCAGAATTTTAATGAATTAGTCCGCGCAATTGATACGGATCGCGAACATGTCCACAGCCATACGAAATGGTCACAGCGGGCAATTGAATGGGAGCAAAAAGGGCGATCGCCCGATTTACTGTTGCGGGGGAATGAGTTTGCGATCGCCCAGAACTGGTTACAGGAAGCCCAGGCAGAACAAAAAAAACCCGCCCCCACGAAGCTCCAGGAAATTTTCCTCAATAATAGTGAGATTGCCATCGAGGCGGAGATCCTTAAAGAAAAACGCCAAAAAACCTTGCTGCGATCGCTCCTGGGGGTGATGACTGGAGTGGCGATCTTAGCAGCGGGGGCGAGTGTCGTTGCCATTAAAAATCAGCGAAAAGCCGTTGCGAGTCAACAAAATTCTCTACGCAGTCAAATTGAATCGTTAATTGCTCTCCATGAAGTTCAATTGGCGATCAATCACGAATTTGAGGCATTACTTTTTAGTCTGCAAGCAGCCGAGTTATTGAAAGAAAACCCCAGCATCTTTACCAAAGGGAATGTAATTTATGAGCGTGTCAGTTCTTCCCTACGCCAATCTCTCTATGAGGTGGTGGAACATCAAGATAGTCGATTGAGCAATAGCAACCACAATATTTTGCTGGGCGCGAGTCCAGATGCTCGGATTCTTGCCTATCGTAATGAGCAGCAGCAAATCCAGCTTTGGAATTTTGCCGAACAAACGGTGCAAACCCTGGAGCAGGATAGTTATGTCTATCAGGTCAGCTTTAGCCCCGATGGCAATATTGTTGCAACCCATGATGGTGATGGGGGCGTGCACTTATGGACAAGTGACGGCAAAAAATTAACGTCTCTGCACCATAGCCGCTATGTCAATCAGCTCAGTTTTAGTCCTGATGGCAAAATGATCGCTTCGGGGAATGGGGATGGGACGGTTAAGTTATGGAATCTTGCGGGGGAAGAATTGCGGACTTTCACCCAGGGCAGTGCGGTCAATCAAGTTGTTTTTACTCCTGATAGTCAGGCGATCGCCGCCGCTGGTATTGATGGCGACATCATCCTTTGGAGCTTACTGGGGGAAAAATTGCAGACCTTGCGTCAGGGTTACCAAAGCAAACAGTTGAGTTTTAGTCCCGATGGTCAGGCGATCGCCTCCATGGACAATGAACATAGCATCAAACTCTGGAATCTTGCTGGTGAGGAGTTAGCCACCCTTGACCATGGCGACCATATCTACCACATCGCCTTTAGCCCAGACAGCAAGAACATCGCTACGGGAGGAGCCGACAGACGAGTCAAACTCTGGGATTTCACAAGCAAACCTCCCAAGGAACTCAAATCCTTCGACCATGGTGGCGCGGTCTATCAAGTGCTTTTTAGTCCAGATAATCAAAAACTGATTTCCGCTGGTAGTGATGGGCAGGTAAAACTCTGGCATTTGACGGAGGAAAAATCGCAGCAACCAGAACAGAGCTTGAATCATGGTGGTTGGGTCGCACTGCTCCACTTCAGTGACGATGGGAAGGTGCTCTTCTCTGCCGGTGGCTCTGAGGGCAAGGTGAAATTATGGAAACTCACTGGTTCTACACTGCAAACCCTCGATCATCTCAGTAGGATTAATCAGGCGAATTTTAGTCCCGATGGCAATACCATTGCTTTTGGGGGGAGTGACGGCACTGTGAAGTTATTGGATTTGCCGACAGAACAGTTAATGGTGATGAATCATGCTGCTTCTACTGTCAATCAGGTGCTCTTTAGCCCCAATGGTCAGGCGATCGCCTCCCGTGATGATCATGGCACAGTCAGATTATGGGATTTAACCGGAAAAGCATTGGCAACGTTAAACCATGGCAGTTTTATCTACCCAGTCAGTTTCAATCCCGATGGCAAGGCGATCGCCACTGGAGCCTCGGATGGCACAGTGAAATTGTGGGACTTAGCGGGCAAGGAATTACGAGAGTTTCAAAGAAGTAATGTTGTAGCAAAATAGAGTGAGTTGTTTCTCTCAAAGACTCTCTATGACAATACACTGTCCCCAATGTAACAATCAAAACATCATCAAAAATGGCTTTG
>JBIKYI010000357.1:0-4012 GCA_044355355.1 Limnothrix sp.
TGACCCTCCAGCACATCCAACTTCCAAATAGCCTGCAAAGGCGCATTTCCCGTCGTCCCATGGGTCGCCCCAATATAGGCATAACGATAATCCCGTCCCACATGCGCCGGATGCACCACCGGAAATTCACAACAGCGACTATCCAACAATTCCCGCGTTACCTTCCGCGAACCCAAATCCAAGGTAAAACGCCACAGTTGACCCGGATCTAGCGCCGAGAAATCCACATGCTTATAATCTACATCCGGCTGTACCTGAGGGATCGACTGATAACAAACCGAATCAACAATAATCTGCTCATCCCGCTCAAAAGCATTGGCATGGTGGAAGACAAAACCCGCCTCCGCCTCCAGGGTTTGCATCTGTGGATTCGCCGGATCACGGGAAAAAATCAGCATCTTCGTTGGTTTATCCGCCTGGAAATGCACACACTCCCCAGCCCCTTTTAAACCCAACACATAGGGCAAAGGATTAAACTTTACCGATGCCTGGAAGAAAATGACATAGTTAGGCGTAATCACAAAATCATGGATAAATGCAAAGCCCTCCACCTGATGTTCCTGTTGGCGTAGTAGCTCACCACTAGGACTCATTTCGTAGATCACAATCTTAGTGGGGACACCCGGTTTCACCGCAAAATTCACTAAACAAGGCTGTCCATCATCCCAAATACTGTCGGGATCAATGCGCGGGTGAGCTGAAAAACCATCCCCAGGTTTTAAAATACCGCCCAAATAATCAAGACCGTTAGTTGCTAAATTCTCTGGGTTAAGGCTATGGGGTTCTGCCGCTTCCCACAGTGCCAATAATTTTTCACCCCAGTACAATACATTCGTATTGGCAATATTTTTAATGCGCAGATCAAACATATTGCTGAAAACACCACCGGGTTTCTGCGTCCCAAATACGCCCCGATAGACTGCTTTCCCTGCTTTTTGTTCAGCAACAAAGCCAGCGGTACGCACAAAGCGATTCTGAAAAAAGACTTTCCCTTCCTTGAAGGTGACGGCGGAAATCATACCATCACCGTCAAAGGGGTGCTTGATCGGCTCCCCCCCAATATCTAGTAGACCGGGACCATTACGAAACATCGTACCAACTAGATCCGTGGGAATTTGTCCCTCGATATCTTCGACTTGATAGGCAATTTCTGTCGGTTGTGATTCATAACCCCGTTGCCAAGCCATTTGGTCATAGGAGTTTGCTTGATTGGGGAAGGTCGCAGTCATATACGATAGGGAATTTGTGTGAAGTTTTGTGAATTTCTCCTTCAGTCTAGCATTGAACAAATCTTGAGGTCGTCATTTTGGGTCCATTTCACTTATTGTTGTTTTTATTTTTGCTCCGATGCCTGTTGAGTGACGCGCCAACCGAGTTTGAAACTGAGCCAAAAGTTCCAGATCGTGACGATGGCGATCGCCAAAAAATTTGCCGCATAGGCATTAATCCCAAAGACATTAAAGAAAATATTTAGAAGCACTAACTTTAGTCCTAAACCAAGCCCACAGATTACATTAAACTTTCCTAAACGTTTAATCCTTTGTCGCCATTGCTTTTGCTGTCGAGCTAAATCCCGAAATGTCCAAAAATCATTCCAAATAAAGTTATTAATAATCGCCATTTCTGCCGCAATTAAAGCACTACGTGTTAGCCCTAAACCAAGACCATCAAATAGGACATAAAGTAGTCCCATATCAATAAAAAGACCGCTAAATCCCACCAGACCAAAGCGCAAAAAACGAGCAACAGGAAAATGTAGATATTGTTTGAGCCAGCGTAATCTGCCCGTCGTCATCCGTAGACGAATTAAATGATGAATATATTCCCAATATTGCTTCGAGGTCACTTTACTATTACCCGCATTCCGTTCCCGAAAAACATAGGGCACTTCCGCAATGGCTTGAATGTCTCCCCTTGCCAAAACTTCAATGAGAATTTTATATCCTAGAGGATGTAGTTGTTTGTTGGCGATCGCTGATCGACGTACCATAAAATAGCCACTCATCGGATCCGACAATCGACTAATTACACGGGGCAAAAGAATGAGACCAAGTATCTGTGCCCCCCGCGACAAAAAACGACGCAAAAGACTCCATTCACTGACCCCTCCCCCTTCAATATGACGACTAGCAACAGCTAAATCAGCCCCATGATCCAATGCTTGAATAAGCTGAAATAGAACCTCAGGAGGATGCTGTAAATCACCATCAATCACCCCTAAATATTGACCCTTTGCTGCCTGCCAACCACAAATAACAGCACTCGATAAACCTCGACCATTATGCCGGTGAATGACTCGTAAATAGGGATATTCAGATAAACAAGATTCTGCTATTTCCCAAGTTCGATCTGGGCTATCATCGTCAACAATAATCAATTCATAGTTATCAGGAAAAATTTCATCCAATAATCCACCCAGAATTCGGATTAAAGTAATAATATTTTCCCCTTCATTATAAGTCGGTACAATCAGAGAGAAAGCGACTAGTTCATCAATATCAGCAATAGAAGGCTGATGAATTTGTTTAGCTATTTTTAACATATTTATCCTCTATCTAAACTCCAATAGTTGGTATACTTTATAGTCATAATCTTCTAGGGTTAGCTCATAATTTTTTTGTACAAAAGACTGCCAAAAAGATAACATATTTGGTCGAGATTCAATCCATTTAAATCGATTATTATCAATCAAAAGATAATCGGGTTTTTGTTGAAAAATATATTGGATTTCTGAGAAAGATGTACTATCCCGTCCATTCATACCGCAAAAAGGAAGTAAACTTTCTCGAAAAATATTAGAAGGATGGGTAGAACACTTACTTAACGGTAAAGTATTCGTGTGCCAGTGTGTTAGGTGTGAACCCAAGATAAATAATTTAGAGTGTGGATGTTCCTGTTTTTCCAAATAATTAGCCAAAGTAAAAGATGCTCCTTCCCAAACACTTTGTTGCTGATTGACTCGTTCTAATAGGTGGGCATAACCTTTGTTCCCAAGAGGAAATGACGGTTTCGTTAGTCCAATAACAATGACCACAGCAACCAAAAACAATGCGATTTTTTGATAATATCGATGATCATAAATCGGTTGGAGTATCAAGCCAATACCCAAAGCAAGAAAAGGCGCAATTTGTATTAGGTAATGCCCAAAGGTCGCACCACTTTTCACAATGGAAAAACTAATTGAAGCATAAAAAATAGCATTTAATACATAACAATTGGATAGGGAAAAAGAGAGTTTGTGTTGATGTGAATAGAAATAAATTAGAGAGATAATAATCCCTAAAATTCCAGGTATTACTAGTACATCAGCCCTTACCAAAAAGAGAATTGAGTTAAGAAAATAACCTTGAGACTTAGAATAAGCTAACGGGGCAAGGATAACAGAATGCCACCATTCATAAGGGTTTCCCTGATATAAATATGGCAAAAATGTGGCAATAAAAATCAATAAATGACCTACAATATAAGCAGTTGCATTTTTGAAGATTAAAAGTTTAGATTCTTTTGTTTTGAGATAACTAAACAATAACCAGATACCAACGAATAATGAAAGATAGATAAGATTGAGCCGGATTAATGTCGCACAGCCTAACAGAAGACCAAGAGCTAGACAGATAATGGTTTGATGGTTATTTTTTGTTTTGAGCAGATAAAATGCTGACATCACTCCGAGGAGCGCAATCTGTTCTGAGGTGACAGCTTGTCCACTGTCAAGAAGAGACATCAGATAAATCGATAATAAGGACGTAATCAGGGCTATTTTTTTGCCGATATCCTTGTAAATACTTAAATAGAGAAAATAAGCGGAGATTACGACGCAAAGAGTTCCCGCAGTTCTGATACCTGCAATGTTATGACCCAAAAATTTAATAAATAGAGCAAAAATAGCAAATAATAAAGGTGGTTTATTATCCCATATTTTCACATATGGTAAGTAGCCATCCAAGATGGACTGACCCATTAAAATAAATGTACTTTCGTCCCAGTCAATAACATCTCGAAAAAAAAATGG
>JBIKYI010000016.1:0-13694 GCA_044355355.1 Limnothrix sp.
GTGGAGACTTGGGCGATCGCCTCCGAGAGAATCTGTTGTTCCCGACAAATCCCCGCACTCTGCCAGAGTAGGAGAGGTAGATCGGCGCGGATCGTTTGCACCTGAACCGATTCCCGTTGCCAATGATCCTCAACAATTTGCACTTGGTATGCTGTTGGATTGAGGCTAGGGGGTTCCGGTTGCAGATCCCGCAGTTGTGCCGCAAAAACTAAACATTCCAGCAGGGAATTACTCGCCAGACGGTTCGCCCCATGTACCCCAGTGCTAGAGGTTTCGCCGATCGCATAGAGTCCAGCAATGGAGGTTTCACAGGCGGTATTGGTGGCAATGCCCCCCATCCAATAATGGGCAGCGGGGGCGACGGGAATTGGTTCCGAGAACACATCAACCCCCCATTCCGCACACATCCGAATAATATTGGGAAAACGGTGGCGAATTTGCTCCGGGGGAATGACGCTCAGATCGAGATAGACATGGGCATTGGCTGGATCGCCAGCATTTTCAGCAAGGTAACTAAAAATGGCACGGCTCACCACATCCCTCGGCGCAAGTTCTCCGTCGGGATGGTAATTGAAAGTAAAGCGATCGCCATTAAAACCGAGCAAATGAGCGCCTTCACCCCGCACCGCCTCACTGATCAGAAAATGGGGCGCATGGGGTTTTGTGAGTGCCGTGGGATGAAACTGAAAAAATTCGAGATCCCGGAGTTCTGCCCCAGCCCGCCAAGCCAAGGCGACCCCATCTCCAGTACTCACCGTCGGATTCGTTGTCTGGGCAAACACCTGACCGCCGCCCCCCGTCGCCAAAATCACTGCCCCAGCAGCCAGCCAGTGAATTTTATTTTCAAATAAAACGCTCACCCCCTGGCATTGTCCCGCCGGATTGCGCCACAGTTGCAGGGCAAATGCCTGGGAGACCACATGAATATTGGGACGCTCTAAGACTTTTTCGATCAGGGTGGTAATAATCGCTTTGCCCGTCGTATCGGCGGAATGCAACACCCTGGGGCGGGAATGGGCAGCCTCTAGGGTCATGGCTAATTCACCATCTTTGCGGTCAAAGGCAACCCCCATGTCAACCAGGTGGGCGATCGCCGCCTTGGCATTTTCAACCAGAAATTCCACTGCCACCGGTTCACATAAACCCGCCCCCGCCACGAGGGTATCCTGAAAATGTAACTGGGGCGAATCCATCGGGGCGATCGCCGCTGCAATGCCCCCCTGCGCCCACTTACTCGAACCCGTACGCAGTTTCGCCTTGGTGACCAGCCCCACCCGCAAATGACTCGGTAAAGAGAGTGCCGCATAGAGTCCCGCTGCTCCACTTCCGATCACCACCACATCAAACTGAGTCGGCAAATTTGTCACACTGGTCATTCCTTCAAAGGACAATAAATTTCAATCACTATAGCCTTAAAGTTCCGTTAATGCTCACCTTTGGGGTCAGGGGAAAGTCCCCCTAAATACCCACAAGCAACACTGATTTGCAGCGGTATCCATTAGGCAGAAGCCAAAAATTATTTTGCCGACTCACAAACCTAAAGTTTCTGACTCCATTGATCCTGGGCAAGGAAAGGGCGATCGCCAGCAATGGGCGCAACGGCTTCCGTGAGGGTAAAATCCCCCGCCGTAATCCAGTCCTTGAGGGTATGGGCGACCTGACTCGCCAGATAAAGACTCGTCGCCGGGGAATCGAAAAATCCATCACCGGGGCAACAATTTCTTTATCCTGCACCGCACAACGGGCAATCACCTCCTCATGGAGTACAGGCAGAGGCACACCCACCCCCAACATCAACGAGGGGCCATATTTCGTGAAATAACAACCCCTGACCCAACGGGCATCCATTTGTTTGGCATCGCCGATCAATGCCAGGGTTGCGGCTGGCCCCAGGGGAGTACGATTCTCCAGGCGTTTTTGCAACGGGAAATGTTGGGTTCCTTCCCAGGCAACATAGCCCACTCCGCCCCCTAGAAAAATTTTTGTGCCGACACCAATCAGTTCGAGATCGGGATCATTCAGTAGGGGAGAAATTGCCCCAGCACAGGCATAGACGGCATTGCCCAAGTGGGGTTGTAGTGGTCCCAAATAGGTGTACAGGGTGCGATCGCCACCATTTACGCCCACAATAAAATTTTGGTAGAGATTGCGAGGATTAAATAAATAGAACTGGTTAATGTGATCCTTGGTGATGTTATTGTCCCAACTGCCACGGGGATAACAATCGGTCATTTGCCCAATGGCATGGAGATGGACGGATTTACCCGCAATCAGGGATTCAATCACATGACCGCCCCCCCGCTGGGATAGCAAACCACCCGATTCTGCCAGTTCCTGTTCCGTGGGATCCTCCGTCATCGTTGCCCCCAGGAAAATATCCACTGCCCCCATGCCGGGATAGGCGGGTACGCCATCGAGCCAACATTTGCGGATTTTAATCGGCGGATCCGTGTGCCCCAGGTTGATAATTGCGCCGGAGGACTCCATCGGTTCAAAGGTTCCCGTCGTCACCACATCCACCGTCGCCGCAATTTTTTTAATGCCCCATTCCGCAACCCTTGCCTTAACCTCTTCTACAGTCCAGACAACGGCTTTTTTCTCCAGGATTTTTTCGTTAATGGTGGCGATCGTTCTCATGGCAGCACCGGATATGTCCCCATTATCCTAGAAGAAAAAGTCACTACCCGGCGATCGCCCAGTCATCTTCCCCCCAAGCCCATGGAACCCCACCAAACCCGCAACACCCAAGAACTGATCGCAACCATTGCCGCAGGTCACACCGCAAAATACATTTTTTTCTGGGGACACACCCCACCCCAGGACGGCAGCACCAACCAATCCTGCCTCAGTCAATGGTTTTCATCCCCCTTCACCGTCGGCAAGCATACCTACCGCACCGCCGAACATTACATGATGGCAGCCAAAGCGCGACTATTTAACGATCAAGATATCCTCCAGGAAATTTTAGCGGCGACGAATCCCGGTGCAGCCAAGGCGCTTGGTCGGCAGGTGCAAAATTTTGATCACAAAATCTGGGAGCAACATTGCTTTCAAATCGTTACCCAAGCAAGTTTCTTTAAATTTAGCCAAAACCCCACGTTACAAAATTATCTCCTCACCACTAGGGGGCGTGTGCTTGTGGAGGCTAGCCCCCAGGACAAAATTTGGGGCATTGGTTTAGCCGCCAACGATCCCGCCGCCCAGGATCCTAAACGATGGCAAGGGACAAATTTATTGGGTTTTGCTTTAATGGCAGCCCGACAGCATTTGCTTGATGGCACTCAACCGCAACTATTGGAATCATAAACAAAATTCCCCTTATTTGCTTTGGCAGAGGTAATAGAGCCACAGATCGGGATGTTCTGCTAATTCCTGGGGGTCGGAAATTTGCAAGCCGCTTTGCCAGGAATAAATCTCTATGTTTTCAAATTCATCTGCGAGTTGTCGGCATTGTTCTGCGGGGCGAATGTAATAGTTTTGTAAGCTAAAGTTGTGGGATTCATCTCTGATAATTAAATAATCAGAATCGGCTAATTTTTGACGATTAATAGAGCGATTTAGTGATTTTAAAATGGTTAACATTACTAAGTCGATATAGGTGGAAATGGGATTACAAGAAATTTTTTGTTTCCAATCAAATTCCCGTTCCATTGCCTGGAGATTATGGCTTGAAAATAGGAAATAACAGCCTGTTTTACTAATACGTTTAATTTCCTGAAAAATTTTTAGGCGATCGCCATGGGAGACGGAATCAATGCCGTTAAAACTAAAGAGAATAAAATCAAAGGATTGATCGGCAAATTCTGCCATGGCTCTGGCATCCCCCACCTGTAGGGTCATGGGCTGACGGGAATCTTTAAATCTTTGCTGACAGGCGGCGATCATTTGTGGGGAGTAATCAATGCCTGTATAGGTTGCGACGAGGGAGGCAAAATGTTTGGTGGTGCGCCCTGCCCCGATGCCGATATCCAGCATTTTCATGGTGGGCAGTTGTGTCCGGAGGCGTTCGATGATGGTGGCTTCGGCGGGTTGCAGTTGTTGCAGTTGGGTGTAGTAGTCTACGGTTTTGGCGGTGGCGTAGGTTGTTGCATTTCTGTCTCCCATTCGGTTGGTTTGCTCAAAAGTTATTAGTGGAGTTCGTAGTTTAATGCTTTTTTGTCACAGCCATCTGGAAATGGGTTGGCGATCGCATCAGTTTTGGATAAAGCAGAATAAAAAATCCCATCCAGGCGCTAAAGGGAATGGCGACTAAGCCTGTGAGTCAATAGCGATGAAATATCAACCAACTCTCGGCGATCGCCTCAACGTCATCGGTTTTCGGGTGGCTTGTTCCCTCCCAAGTTAGCCCTCTTGCCCTCAGCCCTCCCGCATTTTTTCCCAGATCCCCGACTTCTTCAAGAAGTCGGGGATCTCATTTTTCGCCTTTCTATAAATTGTAAATCCTCTAAAATCGTAAATAAGTTGTAAATACGTTTCTCACGGGGGAGCCATGACAACGACTATCGCACCCAACAAAGTCGATCATCTCAAGCAACTTTTTTATTTGGCACAGGATCGAAGTTCCGGTGCAGAAGAGATTTTTGTTCTCAATGATGTTACTTGGGAAGAATTTAGTGAGTTGCTCGACACACTTCCAGAAAATCGCGGCACTTTACTTAGATATTTAAAAGATGAACTTGAAATTATGGCTCCCGGTCACAACCATGAATTAGTGGTTGCGCGATTTGGCACATTGCTCGAATGCTATTTTATTGAAAGAGATATTGACTATATTTCACTAGGTTCCAAAATCCTAAAAAAAGAATCTGTCAAACGCGGTATTGAACCCGATAAATGTTTCTACTTCAATGAAGAGAAAGAATTCCCCGATTTAGTCATTGAGGTCATTGTTACCAGTGGTGGTTTAGACTTACTTGAAATCTATAGAGAGTTTGGTGTGTCAGAGGTTTGGTTTTGGGAGAAAGGTAGAATTTCTATCTTTTCACTGAAGGATGATGTTTATGTAGAAGTTGACGAGAGTATCTTATTTCCCGATTTAAAAAAGGCAATGCTAGAACCTTTCTTAACTGCTGATGGGAGTAGCTTGCAAATCAGAAAACAATTTCAGAAAGTTATCTCTTAATCTGATCGGCGACGGCAAAAATATCCAGGAATGACAGAATCGAATTTTTGTCCCGCTTCTTAATCGGCTTGATTTATGACTTTTTCATCTCTTCCAAGAGACCTGATTCTCGCATCAATTTTGGATAAAGCAGAATAAAAAATCCCATCCAGGCGCTAAAGGGAATCGCCACTAACCCCGTGAGCCAATAGCGATGAAATATCAACCAACTCCCGGCGATCGCCCCAAAACCCGTCAGTAAAATTGACCAAGGCTGACACCACCAAGGCTTATAGTCCCAGGGATTGAGAGTAGATTTGTCCGTCATCGATTTTGCGCCCCATTACGTTTTCTTCAGCATACTGAAAATTGCAAGATCAGATACAAGCTTGTCCCAGGCAAGCCCCCATAATCGGAGGCGATCGCCGCGTTTTTTGGAGGATCAGCACAGGATATGCAAAAGCCCTTCCAGCGGGTGGCACTCGGTTCACTGTTTTTTGCGATCACCATGGTGGTGGCAGTGATTGGCTATGTGATGTTTGGCTGGACGGTCATGGAATCCTTTTACATGGTCGTGATCACCATTTTTGGGGTAGGTTATGGCGAAGTCAGACCCCTCGAATCCACACCGGAAAAACTCTTTACTATTTTTGTGATTTTGGCGGGGACATCGGCGGCAATATATGGGGTAGGAGGCTTTGTGCAGATGGTTACGGAAGGGGAAATTAATCGGGCATTTGATGCCGAACGCCAGCGTAAAAACATCTCTAATCTCGAAAATCATATTATTATCTGTGGTTTTGGTTATATTGGGCAGATTTTGGCGCAAAAACTGGTGGATGCGGAACAGTCTTTTGTGGTGATTGCCATGGATCCCGAACAGGTGGCGATCGCCGAACAACGGGGTTATCTCGTCAAAGAAGGTGACCCGGCAGATGAACGGATTTTGCTCGAACTGGGCATCGAAAAAGCTCAGGCACTGGCGACGGTGATGAACAACGATGCGACCAATGTGTTTATCACCCTGACGGCGCGGGAGTTGAACGGCGAATTGATGATTTTGGCGCGGGGAGAAGTGCCCAGTACAGAAAAAAAATTACGTCTAGCCGGGGCAGATCATGTGATTCTTCCGGCAACAGTCAGCGGTGCAAGGATGGCGAATTTAATTACCTCACCCCCCGCCACGGATTTTTTTAATCAGTCATCAGGGCAGGAGCAACTCAATGATTTACTGCAACAGATTAATGTGCAAATGATCGAGTTGGCGATCGCCCCCCAATCGGCATTAGTCGGCAAAACCGTTAGGGAGTTAGAAATTCGCGGCAAAGGAGGATTTATTGTGGTGGCATTACGGCGCTTTCAGGGGGAATTTATTGCCCACCCTTCACCCACATTAATGCTCAACTCCGGCGATGTTTTAATCGTCCTCGGTCACGAAGAAGATATTCCTAAATTTGCCCGTTTTTATCAACTTAATCAAGCTAAAACCCACACCTAAACCTTTAATTAAACCGACGGATTAAGCAGGAATAACTCAACAATGATCGATCAATTATGGCTGTTAATTTGCTCTGGCTTAGTATTACTGATGCAAGCGGGTTTCATGTGTCTGGAATCAGGCTTAACACGCTCCAAAAATAGCATTAACGTTGCCATTAAAAATCTGTCAGACTTTGGCATTTCTGTGATGATTTTCTGGACAATTGGCTATGGCTTAATGTTTGGCTTATCCGCTGGCGGATTGGTTGGGATCCGAGACTTTTTGTTTAATACCAACAGCCACCCAGATCAAGCGACTTTTTTCCTCTTTCAGGCGATGTTCTGCGGCACAGCCACCACGATCATTTCAGGGGCGATCGCCGAGCGGTTAAAATTTGGCGCTTACATTTTCATTGCGGTTTTAGTCTCAGGCTTTATCTACCCGATCTTTGGACATTGGGCATGGAACCCCGATGGTTGGCTCAATCAACTCGGTTTTCTCGATTTTGCCGGGAGTACCGTCGTGCATAGCATGGGCGCATGGGTGAGCCTCGCCACTTTGCTGATTATTGGGGCGAGGGAGGGCAAATTTACCGCCGCCGGAGAGCAAAAAATTCAAGGCGCGAATTTACCCTTTGCCGTGTTGGGAGCGTTATTGCTGTGGGTTGGCTGGGTTGGCTTTAACGGTGGCAGTACCCTCGCCCTGAATGAGCAAGTCCCCAATATTATTGTCAATACGGTTTTATCAGGGACGGCGGGGATGGTGATGGCGATGATCCTCAGCCAAATCCACTTTAAACGGGTGGAGGTGGAGGAGGTGATTAATGGTTCCCTCGCGGGTTTGGTCGCCATTACTGCCTGTTGTGATCTTGTCTCTAATCCCATTGCCATCGTGGTCGGGATTACGGCGGCGGGGGTAACAAAAACCGTCTCAATTCTGCTGCGTAAACGCAAAATTGATGATGCGGTGGATGCGATCGCCGTCCATGGGGGCGCAGGACTTTGGGGCACATTATGTGTGGGTTTATTCGGCAATGTGGATAGTCGCTATAGTCAGATTTTGGTGCAACTGTTGGGGGTCAGCGTGGCATTGCTCTGGGGGGCAGGTTTAACCTGGGTGATTCTCGTTTTTCTCAACCGTTGGCAACCGATGCGCGTCTCTCTGGAGGATGAAACCATTGGTCTGAATATCTCAGAACATGGCGCAAAAACCGATGTCTACGAACTGTTCCAGGTCATGGATCGTCAGGCACAGACCCAGGATTTAACGCTACGCGTCCCCGTCGAACCCTTCACCGAAATTGGTCACATTGCCACCCGCTATAACCAAGTCATCGACTCCCTCGAACGCAACCATCGCGAAAATGCAGAATCCCTCGAAGAACTCTACGCCATCACTGCCACCGCCGTTGCCGCCATCGAAAATCGTCATTTTGACCCCGAAAATTTTGCCAGCTTCGGCGATCGCCCCGACGAATTAGGCATCCTTGCCCGTTCCCTCCAGCAGATGCTCACCACCATTAACGAACAGGAAACCGCCCTCAAACAACTGCACATCAGCCAACAAGACACCCTAAAACTAATGCTCAGCGAAATTTTTTACCGTCGCTTCGGCAAGCCCGTCGGTTTCTACCAAGCCCAACTCGATAAACTCCCCATCGGCTCAATGTCTGCAATGGTCGCCCAGGCGATCGCCGCCGAGAGTTTCGAGGACTTTCAGATCAAAGCCACAAACAACGATTTGATATCTGATATCTGATATCTGAAACCAAGCCAGCTATGATAAATAACACCGAATCGCCCTAACATCGACCCAAAACCATGCCCCAACCGATCCAATGGTATCCCGGACATATCGCCAAAGCCGAACGTCAACTCAAGGAACAATTGAATCGCGTTGATGTCGTCCTCGAAGTCCTCGATGCCCGTATCCCTTACGCCTCCCACCATCCCCAAGTCGATGAATGGATCCAAGAAAAACCGAGGGTTGTGGTCATTAACCGACGGGATATGATCCCCGCCGAAGTTATTACTCAATGGCGCGATTGGTATCAAGCTCAAAAAATTCAGCCCGTCTTTACCGATGCGAAAAAAGGTACAGGCGTAAAAGGGGTGATCAAAGCCGCCCAACTCGCAGGCAAAGCCATGAACGATCGCCGGATTACCAGGGGAATGCGCCCCCGTCCCGTCCGTGCCGTGGTAATGGGACTACCCAACGTTGGTAAATCCGCCCTGATTAACCGACTGGTGGGCAAAAAAGTTGTCGAGAGTGCCCGCAAAGCTGGGGTCACCAAACAACTCCGCTGGGTCAGAATTTCCGAAGAAATCGAAATGCTCGATGCCCCTGGTGTCATTCCCTGGCGACTCGAAGACCAACTTGACGCGATCAAACTCGCCATCTGTGACGATATTGGCGCAGCCTCCTACGATAACCAACTCGTCGCCCAAGCGCTTGTGAACTTACTCATGGAACTAAACTTTGAACAGGTGTTAATTGATCGTTACGAAGTCGATCCCCTGGAGATGTCGGGGGAAGATTATCTCGTCACCCTCGGCGAACAACGGTTCCAAGGCGATGTCGAGCGGGGTGCGGTCAAACTCCTCAATGATTTTCGGAAAGGGAGTCTTGGTCAGATCCCCCTCGAATTACCTCTTTAGAATCACCTCAGAAATTCCAGAAATTGATCGGGAAAGCAAGGTGAACAGACAACATCGGCGCAAGTTTTGTACCATGGTTATTGTGTTGTTTGTGAGGCAATGAAGGTAAACAAGAGGAATTATTTGCCCAAAATACAACCCTATCGATGTGATGGTGATGTCATGGGGCGATCGCTGATGCCTGTTGTTGAATTCATGGTCAACTTCTCCTGATGAATTTTCCCCCAGTTGCGTTAGATATCGCCATCTGTATTGCCGAGATTTTCTCATTTTGGGTCGCTACTTTTGTCGCCCAATTGTTGATTGACAATACTTTGCAGCGTTTGTCCCAGTGGTTTAGCCCGGAGGCGGAGTTTAATCCGTTTATGCTGGCGCGGCAGTTGTTGGATAAATGTATCCGCAGTATCCAAGGGTTTGGTGCGCTGGGGATTGTGCTGGTCAATGGCTATTTGGCGTATCGACAGGACTCGATTTACCAGGTGGTGAGACGCTTAATTTCGGGGGTTCCTGTCCACCAGTGGCAAATGTTGGCGTTCGGTTTCTTGAAGAGTATTCTGTTGCTCACGTTAATGACGTTGGTGATTGCGTCTTTACCGCGTTGGCTAAAGTCCCTTGGCGATCGCCTCAAATTTTGGGAGAGTGTGAGGCTCGCCGACGAGAGCATTGATAAACTCCTGATCGCGGTGGAATTGGGTCTGGGCACTGGTTTATGGTTGGTGGCACTGATTCTCTGCCTCAAATTTCTCTTCATTCCCGCTGCCATCATGACCTATTGCTATCTGGTGGTGGAGTGGTATCTGATCATCTGTCTGGGGATCATTTTTGCGCGGCTAGTCTTTACAGCGGTGGATGCCCTGGATGGTTTAGCCGATGGTTACATCACCCAGCATCCCAGATCCCTCATTCGTTTTTACCCACGTTTTCGTTATCTCAAAGGGTTTACCAAACGCTGTCTGGAATATGTGATTTATGTCTGGATCGCCGTGGTCATTATCGATCACATCCCCCTCATCCAGGCGATCGCCCCCTATAGCCTCACCATCAACCAGATCATCATCACCATCCTCGGTACAGCCATCTGCATCGAAATTTCCAACATCGTCATCGAATCCCTCCTCCTCCGTAACCAAAACCTCGATCCCTTCGAACTCCGCCGCCGCATCACCTTCGTTCCCCTCCTGCAAAATAGCGTCCGTTACGGCATCTACTTTGGCACAGGCATTGCCATCCTCTACATCATCAATATCGACCCCACCCCCATCCTGGCAGGGGCAGGGATCGTCGGTCTTGCCGTAGGTTTAGGTGCACAGAACCTCATCAACGACCTCGTGAACGGCTTTACCATCCTCTTACAAAACTATTACCTAGTCGGTGATTTTGTCGAAACCGATAATGCGATCGGCATCGTCGAGGCAATGGATCTCCGGGTAACCCGCATCCGTTCCACCAGCGGACGACTGCATATTATCCGTAATGGCGACATCAAAACCATCATTAACTATTCCAAAGACTATGTGTATGCCGTTGTGCATGTGGGCGTTGACTATGACTCCAATCTTGACCATGTATATGCCGTTCTGAATGCCGTGGGACAGGAAATCAAAAACATCCATCCCGATGTCCTAGAACCCACTCGCATTGATGGTCTGGATAATTTTGCCGAATCTGAGTTAACGATCCGTACCTCTACCAAAGTGAAACCCGGTAAACATCTTCCCGTAGAGCGACTCCTCCGGAAATTAATTAAGGAAGCCTTTGATCGCGAACAGGTGGAAATTCCCTTTGCCCGTCGTGTCTTAATTTTCAAAAATGGCGAAGGGGAAGAGATCGCAGCGGACAGCCAGACGATCAGCCAAATAGAAGCAGGTCTCGCCAGTGGTGGTGATGAGTGTGACAGTGACGGCGATTAACCACAGACGGGCAATGGTGCAGCAGAAAATAATGAAACCAATAATGAATCAGAAAATTGTAAAACGGACAATTGTAAAACTGTATGCATAAATGGCTCAAAACCTCAGAAATCCAGTCTAATGAAAGCAGTGAACAACTCCATTAGGAAGCATAAGAGATGTTTAAATCCGCTCTACCTCACACCGTATTGGCGATCGCCGCAACCGTTGCGAGCAGTGTTGTGCCATTCCAGAATGCCCAAGCCCAGAGTCTTTTCGGGGAAAGCAAGATCAACCCCAACAACATGATTGCCGTGGCTGTCCCCCTGAACAGCGGTAGCTATAACCTCCTCGTCATCGAGCAAATCGAAGGAAAACAACAATGCTGGTCAACGAGTGGCAGCAATCCCACAGTCGTCGCACCATTGCTCTTAAACTTTGATTTCACAGGTCACTGCCGCCGTAGTACCGATAGCAACGGCTATTCCATGCGCATTAATGGCGAAGACCTAGGACTGCAATATTCCCTCCGTATTAGCAATACCCCCAATGAAGCCCTCCTGATTGCCAAGTCTGGCACTAGCGCCAAACCCGATATTCTCATCGGACGCGCCAATGGCATGGCTAATGGTTTTCTCAAAATTAATTTACTCCCCGGTTGGGAAATGACCCGCCGCACCTACCAGGGCAAACCCCTTGGTCACTTTTATTTCTCCAGCGATGGCAGCCAAGTCATCACCCTTGGAGAGACTACAACCCCACCGGTGACTACTCCTCCCGTCGTAACTAAGCCTCCTGTTACAACACCACCGACGACTACTCCTCCCGTCGTAACTAAGCCCCCTGTTACAACACCACCGACGACCACTCCTCCCGTCGTAACTAAGCCACCTGTGGTTGTGGTTCCAACAGAAACTGGTGCTTCTCGTTTTACCGATATTGGTCGTGATATTTATCGCACGGAAATTGAACAGGCAGTGAATGTGGGCTTTATTGCTGGTTTTAATGACAATACTTTCCGCCCGGCGGAATCCC
This sequence comes from Limnothrix sp., assembly GCA_044355355.1. Classification (GTDB taxonomy): domain Bacteria; phylum Cyanobacteriota; class Cyanobacteriia; order Cyanobacteriales; family MRBY01; genus MRBY01. Next base: position 12,163 of record JBIKYI010000016.1, read on the forward strand.
TCACCCGTGAACAATTGGTGTCGATGGCGCTTGAAAGTCTGAAATTGATTCCTGGCAACAATATTCAAGTTCCGACACAAGTGACAACGGCTCCCTATCCTGATGTTGCAGCGAACCGCTGGAGCGCTGGCAAAATTGCTTGGGCACAGGCGAATAATATTGTCAGTGGCTATAAGGATGGTACGTTTAAGCCGACTCAACCGGTTACCCGTGCGGAATTGATGGCAATTCTTCGTCGCACTGCGCAATATGCCCAGGAATTGCAAGGTCAGGGTCAAACCCTCAAGGTGAGAAATCAGGCGTTTAGCTTTGTGGATCTAGAGGGTCACTGGGCTAGTGCGGTCACGAATCAGATGTCTAGTTACTGTCAGGCGGCAAGTCCTTTCCAGGAAAGTGGCGATCGCTTTTTACCAGACACCGCAGCCCAACGAAACTATGCAGCGGCGGCAACTTTGAGAACGATTCAATGTGCCGTTCGTCCAAATTAGATGCTGTCCTAGGACTGAACAAAAACGGACAATGGGGGCGTTATCGCAAACGTCCCTAGATATCTAAACATCATTGATAGCTAATTGATTTACAGTTTGATTTCTTATGCTTTTCATCAAAAAGAGCAGCCCAAGACAAATGCTTGTAGCTGCTCTTTTTTGTTGTGTTTATTGTGAGTTTTGGGTGCTTCGTCTGGGATTGACCTTTAGGCGATCGCACAATTTTTTTGATAGCACCAACGCCAGAGGGTCAGACCAAAGGCAAATTTCACGGCTTCTAATGCCCAATAGCAACCATGCCACCAGACCATTGCGCTCGGCATTGTACCCAGGGCTGTCATGGACTCCATTTCAATGCCCCAACCGCTCAACTGTGGGGTCACGACATAGGTATAAAGCAGGGCAATATTTAACAGACCACTCGCCAAAACCAAGGCATTTAAACCCTGGCGATCGCCAAAGCGATTTTGCTCACGGAACATAAAAAACGCCGTCAAAACCAGACCAGCACAGACCAATTCAACGCGATTAAACACACTGAACAACACATAACCCGCACTGATAAACCCCGTATCCGCCATCATGCCCGTCGCCGACAACACCGGGACAATAATCAGATCCAACATCAACGAAGCACTGAGCCAAAAACCCAATACCCCCATCACCACGATATTCCAATCCCAGGGCAGGGCGACCTTTTTAATTGCGCTATTCATCTCGTCAAACCTATACCATCGAACATCCTTATTCCCTTTAGCTTAGGAGTTTGCCCCACTGAAATAAAGTCAATGTTTGCGAATCCAAGGCTCCGGTAACAATCTGTGATAAAACGCAATATTGTTAGTCTTGCTATCAATAATCCTTCAGAACCCTCAGGCGGGTTCCCCCGCATGGTAGGAACTGCGCACCAAGGGACCTGATCGCACATGGCTAAAGCCCATCTCCCTGGCGATCGCCCCCAGTTTCTCAAACTCCGCCGGAGTCCAATATTTCATCACAGGCAAATGGGCAAGGGAAGGACGCAGATATTGCCCCAAAGTGAGG
>JBIKYI010000359.1:0-4011 GCA_044355355.1 Limnothrix sp.
GTTACCTGGTGGCAACTCTCCGGTGTAATGCGATAGATGCGCGAATCCCCGACATGACTCAGATACATATGGGGTTGCTTAAAAAATGCCATGACCAGGGTTGTGCCCATGCGTTCCCGTTCCCGGCGTTGCTCCTGATCGTTGCGATCCGTGATAGCATCATTCGCCTGTAACACTGCCTCCACCAAACGTGCCGTATCGAGCTGTAATAAATTTTCCGAAGGGTTACCACAGAGTTGTTGTTGCACGGTCTCGATGGCGATCGCCGAAGCCACCTCCCCCTTATCATGACCGCCAATCCCATCACAAACGATCGCCAAGGGGAAATTATGGTGAATCTTACCCGTTTCCGGAAAACAAGCATCCTCATTATGTTTGCGCGTTGGTCCCGCATCCGTTTGGGTATAGATCGAATACCTGTACTGATAATGCGATCGCCCCAGTTCGCCGATCCCCGCCATCAACACCGCATATAACAATTCCGGTTGTTGAATCTTCCCCTGACTTAACGCCTGGTAGAGACGATGGCAAAAGTTGCGAATACTCTTATCCGTATTTTCCAGTAGCCCCTGCCACACCTGAGCCAATTTCTGAAAATCAAAATGCTGCTTACGGTCAAAAAATAACTGCCGAATCTGGATCACGCCGCCATTAATCCCCAACAGCGACCAGTCATAGAACGTGCCCGCTGCCCCCTGCGCCAAACAGTCCGGCAACATCGCCGCAATTTGCGCTAACCAGTTTAGCTGCTGCAAAGGTTCCGCCGATTTCCAAGCCTCCAACACCGACGTAAACAAATCAGGATGGGTCGGCAAACCCGATGGATCCAGGGACACAGAAGGATATTCCAGCAACCAATCCCCCCCCGGTATCGTTAAGCCAAACACCCGAGGACAATGGAGCATATGCACAGAAAGCTTGAGATAACCCTGAATATCCGGGGGCAGATCATCCGTAACCACAGGACGGGCATGGGGTTGAGTATCCAACAGAATATCGGTAAATTCCGTGACCCAGTAGCGATCGCCCACCAAGGTTTGGGGTTGGAGAGGAGCAGTACCCGGTTGGGGCAAGATCCGCAAATAGCGTTTAGTGAGGGGCGTTTGACAAACCCCACAACGTGATTGATGTAGAGAGGCTCCCCCCGGGCAGTCGCTTTTCGTACAAGAAATCGTTACCTTAGAAATATCCACAATATCCATATCGATGCCTGTGTCGGGCGGGTATTTGCCCACATTATCCCCAATTTAGCTTATTCTTCCTGTTTCATAACCGATGATCCTTTCTGTTGAGCAACGTCAAAAATTAGATAGCGGTGATGATCGCCTATTTTATGATTTTCCCCGTTTCGTCACCCATGTTGATGATCACTTCATTGATCAACTGACGGAACTCTATCGGGAATTGTTACCGCCCCAGGGTCGTATCCTCGATTTAATGAGCAGTTGGGTGTCCCATTTGCCAGATCTGCCCTTTGAGCATGTGGAGGGACATGGCATGAATGGGGAAGAGTTGGCAAAAAATCCCCGTCTAGATCATTACTTCCTGCAAGATTTAAATCAGGATCCGAAGTTGCCGCTAGCGGACAGTAGTTTTGATGCGGTGCTCATTGCGGTATCTGTACAGTATTTGCAGTATCCTGAGGCTGTCTTTGCGGAAATTCAACGGGTACTGACTCCCAATGGTTTCTGTGTGGTGAGTTTTTCGAATCGGATGTTTTATCAAAAGGCGATCGCCGTGTGGCGAGATAGTTCCGATGCAGATCATCTAAAATTAGTGAAGGGTTACTTTGAAAATACGCCGGGTTTTGGGACACCCCAGGCGATCGCCAGAATAGGCAACCCGAACCTCCCCCAATTCCTACAAGTCCTGGGCATAGGACAACAGGATCCTTTCTACGCAGTCATTGCCCAAAAACAAGCCTCCATGATTGAGTAATAAGTCAAAAGTAATCAGTAAAGGGTGAAGAGTTTAGGGAGAAAAGAGTCAGAATTAATCAAAGAATATTTAATGCCCGATTCGCATCATGATTCTGCGGATCTGGGAGAGGCTTACAGTAAAATGGATAACACTTTGAATCAGACTTGAATCAAATTAGCATCAGGATCGTCACTCTAGAACACTATCGAAAATTACGCCCGTAATTTTTTTAATCATGGGTCAACCGCAAAACGCCTCACCCAGCCCAGGCAGTGTCCGTGCCTATCAGAACATCATGGAAAATCTGGTGCACCAAGAAATTCAGCGCCAGATGAAAACGATGCCGCGTACGTTATTGGAATATATCGATATTTCTGAGGTCGCCACCTTTGCCCTCAATCGACTGCCGCCCCTCTATGCCTCCAGTGAAAGGGGAAAGGAGCTACAGGCAGAAAAAGGACAAAATAAACTCAAGCAGGAGGTCGCCACGGCTGTACGACAAGCCCTTGCAGCAGTGCAACGGGATCCCCTTAGAAGCTCAACGCCCCTCCCCTCCAACCGTGATCCTCGGTATCAAATTGCTGAGGAAAAATTGGCAGCATTAGAGGAATTTTTGCGGGTAAATCATGTCTTGGATCCCTCGATTCCGAAGTTGAATTGGGATAACCTCAATTTGGCGATCGCCAGAGCTTTGAAAAAAACCGCCCAGAAAGGACTTGTTTCCCGTGGCGTTGAGCAACTCCTCATAGAAAATGACTATAGTAGCGATCGCCAAAAACCGAATGCCCATGATTGGACAGATCCCAAATACCATTAATTGCTCACTTAATTAGTATTTCATTTCATTACTTATTACTTATCACTCATTACCTATCACTGATTACTCATCACTTAGTTTCAGTTGTTCTGTATGGTGGTATTTGTCTCTCAGGGGAACAAACTCACCGAGCTGAATTATGACTGAACCTTTTTTTGTTTATGAATATCCACCGCTGATCAAGGGCATTTTACGCAAGCGCTATAAACGATTTCTGGCGGATATTGAGCTGGAATCAGGGGAAATGGTCACTGCCCATTGTCCGAATACGGGGCCAATGACCGGGATTTGTGAGTTGGGTGCGCCAGTGCTATTGTCCTGCAGTGATAATGCCAAGCGCAAATTGCCCTACACCTGGGAAATGATTCAGATCTCCCAGCCGAAACCCACTTGGGTCGGGGCGAATACGGCCTTACCGAATCGGGTTATTAAGGCGATGTTGGCGGCAAAACAAATTCCCGAATTGGCAGATCGTTATGACCAGGTGAAATCTGAGGTGCGGTATGGCAAGGAAAATAAAAGTCGCATTGATTTTTTGCTAACCCGTGACAATGAATCCCCGATCTATGTAGAAGTAAAAAACACAACTTGGACGCGGGGCAGTCTGGCATTATTTCCCGATACAGAGACGACCAGGGGACAGAAACATTTACAGGAATTGATGAATTTGCCCGATAATGCCCAGGCAGTCATGCTTTACTTTGTCAATCGTGGGGATTGCGATCGCTTTGCCCCTGGGGATAGCAAAGACCCTAAATACGGCACTCTCTTCCGAGAGGCGATCGCCAAGGGAGTCGAAATTTTGCCCTGTAGCTTTCAACTGAGTCCAAAAGGCTTGCAATATCTCGGTTCACTCCCCTGGCAAGCTTCAGAAGATACCTGATATCTGATGTCTGATATCTGTTCACTGTTCACTACCAGCGGGAGGCGATCGGCATCCGCCAACCAGTCCCAAAGGCGCGATCAGTAATCTTGAGACCAGGGGCAGCCTGACGACGTTTAAACTCAGCGCGATGGAGGAGTTTAAAGACTTGCTCGACTACGGCGGGATCGTGACCAGATTCGATGAGATCGGGGGTAGATTGGTTTTTATGGATGATGCGGCTCAAAATATCGTCGAGAACATCATAGGGTGGCAGGGAATCTTGGTCGGTTTGGTCAGGTCTGAGTTCGGCACTAGGGGGTTTGGTCAGGATGTCTTTGGGAATGATTTCCTGTTGACGGTTAAGCCAGTGGCAAATTTTAAAGACCATGGTTTTGGGCACATCGGCAAT
>JBIKYI010000358.1:0-4011 GCA_044355355.1 Limnothrix sp.
GTCCCCAGTAGAAGCATTTACGCTTTTCTGCCGAGAAAACAGTTGAGAACATATTGCTGTTTTTTACAGTTTGATAAGTTTGATAGGAAAAATTCCCGCCAATGGCATGATGATGATGGTTTGTCGCAAAAATCTAGCCCAAACCTTTTCCAACACAAATAATCACAAGCATATATACCTATGACGGCGATAAAATCTTGCCTGTAGGACAGCCTTCACAGTTAAATAAGTGGAGATAGATTTATTGCGTTATTGCTGTATTGAGGAAAAACATGAATAAAATTCTGGGGATTGACCCACTCAAAAAAATTATTTTCGGTATTACTGCATTTGTTTTGCTCTTCTGGCAACTCAACACAGGCGCAGCAAATGCCACCGCACTACGGGAAGTAGACCGTACCGTTAAACTCAATGATATCGAGACCGTTCTCCTCAGCGACCAACAAGTTGCCAAAGGTGAGCGCGTATTTATCGATACCTGTTCTAGCTGCCACAATAGCGGTCGCACCAAGAACAACCCTAACGTTAACCTCTCCCTGGACGACCTCGAAGGTGCAGAACCTGCTCGCGATAATATCCTCGCCATGGTGGACTACCTCAAGAACCCCACTTCCTATGACGGTGAAGTCGATCTTTCCCAACTCCACCCCAACGTGACCCGCGCGGATCTCTGGGCTGGCATGAGAAACTACAACGACGAAGACCTCCAGAATGTTTCTGGTTATGTTCTCGTTCAGGCTCAAGTTCGTGGCGAAGCTTGGGGCGGCGGTAAGACCGTTAACTAACCCTTGATAACTAATGCTTGGCTAAGATTTTGTTCTATTTTTGAAATCTCTTTATAAAATTTCCGAAATAACGTGCAAGGCAACCAATGGTGGTTGTCTTTTTTTATGTATTGTTTTTGATTGACAGCTTCAATCAACCGCTAAATTTACTTGCCCTCTCTCGCTTCTCTCGTTGTACTGTGCCTCGCCTTGGTATGATGGGACAATCGATAGATTCATCGTTTTGTTTATTCATCTGTTCACTAAGTTTATATAGGCGATCGCCCATGACTACCCATTTCATCACAGCCGAAATCGATCTCCAAGAGAATCCCGCCAAACTGCAACAGGAAATCACCAAAGAACTCGAAAAACGCGGTGAAGTCCTCCGTTGGGCAGTAACCGAAGTCGAGAACGATAAAGCCAAAGTCGAAGCCATTACGGTTTCCGCCGACAAATAAGATTATTCGCAACATCACAAGTCAAGCAAAAGTCACATGACCACGGCGACAAATTCTGACGTTTCTGATGTTGATGTTAAGGAGTGGCATTTTTGTCACTCTTCTTGGCATGGGCAAATGCAGCGGATTAGTCGCCAAAATCCAGAACAGTTAGTGATTCCAGTCTCCCGTGCTGCCCTCTGCGCAGTGGTACGGCAGGCACAGCGGGAGCAAAAACGCCTGATTCCCTGTGGTAATGGCACAAAATTAGCCTGGGGCGGTTTAACCACCGGAGCGGATTGGCTCGTCAGTACTCAAAAATTAAATCGTATCGTCGAACATGCCGTCGATGACCTGACCATTACAGTGGAGGCGGGTCTGACGTTTGGCGCATTGCAAGCCTATCTCCAGTCCTATCAGCAATTTTTACCGCTAGATCCAGCCTTCCCAGAACAAGCAACTCTGGGCGGTATTGTGGCGACGGCGGATGCGGGGAGTTTGCGGCAGAGGTATGGCGGTGTGCGGGATTTGCTGCTGGGCATCACGGTGGTACGGGCAGATGGTGAGGTGGCAAAGGCGGGTGGTAAGGTGGTAAAAAATGTGGCGGGCTATGACCTGATGAAGTTGTTCACGGGTTCCTATGGGAGTCTCGCGGTGATTACAGAATTAACCTTTCGGCTTTATCCGCTCCAGGAACAATCGATCACGGTGTTGATTGCCGGTGATCGCCCCAAGATCAGCCAAGTGCAAGCCCGATTAATCAACTCTGTACTGACTCCGGCGGCGGCGGATCTCCTCTCACCTCAATTAATGCAGACATTGCAGTTGGGTGATGCTGAAAAATATACTGAACAATTTGGTCTGCTGATTCGTTTCCAGGCGATTCAAGAAAGTATTACTGCACAGCTTAAAGAACTAGAGGCGATCGCCCAGCAGTTTGCCCTAGAAATCACCCCCCAGCCCGAAACCCTCTGGCAGAACATTGGCGATCGTCTCTATGCCGCCCCGGTTATCGCTAAATTCGGCATTTTACCAAACCAAAACATTGCCCTCCTCGCCAAGGTCGAACAGCTAACCAATGGTCAGGCGATCGGCCGTTGCCACAGCAAAAGTGGTTTAGGCGTGATCACCTTTCCCCACAGTAAATTCTTGCGACAATTCCGAGAAATCCGTGAATTCTGTCAACAAAACCAAGGCTTCTTCACCATCCTTGATGCGCCCTATTCCCTAAAAACACAATTTGAACCCTGGGGTTATCAAAGCAACGCCCTACCCCTCATGCAGAAAATTAAACAACAATTCGATCCCCATTCCTTATTCAGCCCTGGGCGTTTTGTCGGCAAGATCTAACTAAATAATGCCCAAAAATCACCCCAAACAAAAAAGGTACAGAACTTAAAAAGCTCCATACCTTAATTTTTTATTATCGTTTTTTCAAAAAAAACTTTTTATCCTAAGGGGTGGAATAAAAGATCGGGGAAGAAACGATTAAACTCGATTAAAAGACCAGCAGTAAAAACCATCAATGCGGTTAAAAGAACTGGTGCGGATGATAAGAACTTATCCATTTATTTACTCCTGAAAGAATAACTACACCCAACTAGATGAATCTAGCGAGGGGAAATAGGAATTTCGCCGTCTTTTGCAGTGAGTTCACCAGAGGTGAATTCCTTCAGAGCAGCTAAGGGCCAAGTGAAACCACCAAGCATTAATTTAGTTGCCAGGGGAACATCAATGATGATTTCTTTCATTGCAGCGGTTTTGGGATCCTTACGGACTTCGATGAGGTAGGCGCGACCAACCCAACCGATCCAACCAGCAATAAAGAGAAACAATGTGCCGGGGATTAGAAAATCACCAGCATGATCGAGGCGACCATCAACAATGAGGTGGGGTAGACCTTCTGGACCACAGAGGGCATCAGCATAAGCTGCTGCACGGTTTTTTCCAGAGTTAGGGTCTGATGTGGTGTTGCGGAAGTTCTTTGCTCTTTGCTTATACGCGGCAGACTCACTACAGGGCGTAAGGTGAGAAAGGGTATCGGCTTTCACAGGCGCTGCAAAACCGAGCCAGAGTGTTAAGGAGAGAGCAAAGGCGCAAACAACAGCTACGAAACGTTGCATAAGTTTGTTTCCTTTTGTTACAAAATAATTAAGTTTTTTGTACAAAAGATACGCCAATCCATTTGTACTTCGGAAGCAATATTAATGGGAATAGCGTATCGAGTAAAGGCAAAAAGGGTTAAAGTTATTAACTTAAATGTAAGTTATACCTACATATGGCTATTGTTTTAGCAATCGAAACAAGTTGTGATGAAACTGCCGTTGCAATTGTTAATAATCGTAAAGTTTTAGCGAATGTTGTGGCTTCTCAGATTGAGATCCATCGGGAGTTTGGTGGTGTTGTGCCGGAGGTGGCTTCTCGACATCATCTGGAGAGTATTAATGCTTGTGTGGCTGAGGCTCTGGATCAGGTGGATTTTGGTTGGGAGGGAATTGGGGCGATCGCCGCGACCTGTGCGCCGGGATTAGTGGGGGCGTTGTTGGTGGGGGCATCGGCGGCAAAAACTTTGGCGATGGTGCAGCAGAAGCCGTTTATCGGGGTGCATCACCTGGAGGGACACATTTATGCGAGCTATTTGAGCCAGCCGGATTTGGAGCCGCCTTTTTTGTGTTTGTTGGTATCGGGGGGGCACACGAGTTTTATTGAGGTGCGGGGCTGTGGTGAATATGAATTGCTAGGGCAGACCCGTGATGATGCGGCGGGGGAGGCGTTTGATAAGGTGGCGCGGCTGTTGGGGGTGGGCT